>JAHBXU010000613.1 GCA_019636315.1 Planctomycetaceae bacterium
ATGGCCGTGGTGCCGTTCGCCAGGATGCGGAAGTTGTTCACTTCGGTCATGCTGGCGATGGTGATGAGCGGTGAGGCGAGGCTGCCCGGAACGAGCGTGGGCGCTGTTCCGGTCCGTCCAAACGACTCAGGCAGGAGGACGTCGCCGCGATGGGCGTCGAGGAACAGGTACGGTTTCCCTTCACCGAGCAGCCGCTGATAGGGCTGAAGAGCAATGTTACCTTCCGTCGATCCGACGCCGGTGTAGACGAGGATCATGTCGGCGCCGGGAGCACTGTTGGGCAGCATGTCGAAGGGATTCTCGAACGACCCGTCACCCGACGACGTGTTGGTGTTGTCGACGTGGATCACGCGATACGCCTTGCCGGTCCGCGAGTTGATGGACTCGACCAGGTAGGGTACCTCGGCGACGCGCGTCGCGATCGGCCACTGGCGACGGACCTGAGCGTACTTGCGCTGCGGTCCGTGGAACGGTGTCAGCGTGGGCGGCGCGATGCCGCCGCTGAACCGGTATTCGATTCCCAGGTTGTAGTTGGTGTTGAAGACCCGGTCGTTGGTCATCATGAAGTTGAGCGACAGGTCGTCTGAAACAGCCACTTCGATGCGTCCTCGCGCACCGGGAGCGTCGTCGCCTTCCGCGGACGAGTAGTAATAACCGCCGCCGTAGGCGCGGACCCAGGGGATGGCCAGCAGCGGCACGCCGACTTCGGCGTCGAAGCCCTTCATGGCCTGTTCTTCAAACGCCGTTCCGAGGAACGCGATGCGCGTGTCGACAAACACCGGAACGGTGCCGGGATCGGCGACGCCGATGAACTGTTCCTGATCGCCAAAAGGAATGTAGGCGTTCGCGCGGACGTCGAACTGCTGGCTGAGCAACTCGACGCCGAAGGTCGCCTGGTTGAAGCGGTTGTTGAGGTCGGTCTGGTAATGGTCGTACCAGCCGTTGACGCCCAGAATGGTGCCGTCGATCAACCACCGGTATCCACCGCCGACGTTGAATCCGAGGCGGCGTTCATCGGTGATGTTGACATGCCCTTCGGTCCACAGATGGCTGTCGTCACCAAACAGTTTGATTCGCATGCCGAGGCGCTGGTAGCTGGCCGTGTATCCCGGCCCGTCCCCGACCATCTTGTCGAACAGCAGATAGGAGCCGCCGTCGTTGCCAAACTGATAGGCGCCGCCGAAGCTGTCATACGTGGAGAACCCGTAGTCGCCGATCGACGCCGTGCCGCTCGGCTCCGAGTAGTCGTAGTACTGGGCCTGGGCGGGAGCGACTGCGGCGAGGAGGCCCAGGCAGACGGACGCGATGCTGACTCGGGTACGATGCATAATTCGGAAAAGCCCCAGAACGGATATGGGCGAGGGCGAGGACGAATTCACAGAGCGAGGGATCTCGGTCGTGTGCGGGGCAGCGGCACGGACGGAGGGGATTGCACGGCGATCGCGGACTCGTGTGACCTGCATGAAACTCTCCGGGTGCCGTCGGACTGTTCATCGTCTGAGCAATTCGGTGCCCGCCACGTGCTGGGCCTTCAACTGCTCGCCAATCAGGAGGAAAGGTCGATCGACAATCCGACCACGACACGTGCCCTCCGGCCACGAATCCGACCCACCAGGGACCGATCCGCAACCCGCTGCACGCCGCAGTCAGATCTGCAGAAACTCAGTAGTTCAACGAAAAAAACAAGACGGATGCGACGAACCAACGCCGGACGCACCTTGGGCGCGGCGACGGAAATCGCAAACAGACCGCAACATCGCCGGACCACTTTCCAGAGGCCAGACGATCGATGGATTGTCTTCGTAGGGATGATTCGAGAGAGGCGGCGTGTTTTGGCAGACCATCCGACCAGCGTCAAGATGTTTGCGTCTGAATTTGACGAAACTCCTGTTGCGCGGCCGCTCAACGGCAGTTTCTGCTTTCCCGGGACACCAGGTTATGGCGTTTGGCAGGAAATGCCGCACGGTCCGGACACCAGCCCGCTGGGAATGGTCAACGCCGCCTGACACCATAGGGTTCGTCGTCGCGCGGCCGCGGTCGACCAGGAGCGTCCGCACCGGACTTCATTGCGCCACAACCAATGCCAACAAAAACACTTATGGCGCCACGACTTCAGCAAGTCCTGCGGACACCATCACCCGAAGCGTGAGCGAGGGATTTCACGAAACTCCCAGACTCACACTTTGGTCATCGAGCGACGGGAGAGGAAAGACAGGAAGCGGGGACCACTCTTCGTCCTCAGAAGGTCTTGTCCCCGGGACGATCGATCAGGAACTGAACGTCCCTCACAAGCGGGCTTCCCATCCCGCCCGCCGGTGACACTGCCGAGGCGCCATTGACTCGGCCGTGTCAGATCGTCTGACCGGTCAGGCGCGCGACTTCGTTCACGTCCTTGTCTCCACGGCCGGACAGACAGACAACGATGACGTCGTCCGGCGAACGCTGAGCCGCCGACTTCATCGCCTGAGAAACCGCGTGGGAGCTTTCGATCGCGGGGAGGATCCCTTCCAGGCGGGCCATCTTCTGGAACGTAGCAAGGGCGTCCGCGTCGCTGCAGGTGGTGTATTGGACGCGGCCGGCGTCTTTCCAATAGCTGTGTTCGGGGCCGACGCCAGGGTAGTCGAGACCAGCCGAAATCGAGTGCACATCGAGCGTCTGGCCGTCGTCGTCCTGCAGGACATAACTGTATGAGCCGTGAAGAATGCCCGGCCGGCCATACGAGAGCGGACTGGCGTGATCGCCGGGCTGATCGCTGCGCCCGCCGGCTTCGACTCCGACCAGCGACACCCCCTCGTCGTTGATGAACGGATAGAACATGCCGGCGGAGTTCGATCCACCGCCGACGCAGGCGATAACTTCGTCGGGCAGCCGGCGGAGGGTCTCGAGGCATTGCTGCCGCGCTTCGCGACCGATGACCGACTGAAAGTCACGGACGATCATGGGAAACGGATGCGGTCCGACGACTGAACCGATGATGTAATGCGTGTCTTCCACACTGGCCATCCAGTCCCGCATGGCTTCATTGATGGCATCGCGCAACGTGCGGGAGCCGCTTGTAACAGCGCGGACTTCGGCCCCCATCGTCCGCATGTTGAAGACGTTAAGCCGCTGCCGTCGAATGTCCTCCTCGCCCATGTAAACGACACAGTCGAGCCCAAACCGGGCACAGGCGGTGGCCGTGGCGACGCCATGCTGGCCGGCCCCGGTTTCCGCAATCACCCGCCGTTTGCCCATGCGGAGCGTGAGCAGTGCCTGCCCGATGGTGTTGTTGATCTTATGCGCGCCGGTGTGGTTAAGATCCTCCCGCTTCAGGTAGATCCTGGCCCCCCCGGCCTGTTCCGTGAGGCGTTCGGCAAAGTACAGCGGGCTGGGCCGTCCGACAAACGTCCGCAGCAGTTCGTCCAGACGCGTCTGGAATGTGACGTCCGCCTGTGCCCGAGCGTATTCCTCCGTCAGCTGCTCGAGGGCGTGCATGAGCGTTTCGGGCACAAACCGCCGTCCATAGGGGCCAAAACGGCCCTGCCGATCGGGGACTTGGGTTGTTGCTGC
>JAHBXU010000614.1 GCA_019636315.1 Planctomycetaceae bacterium
TGGCAGGTGCCGCAATGTTGCTTGAAGAGTTCGCGGCCGCGATGGGGGTTCGGGAGTGTGAGTTTTCCGGACGACGTTTGAACACCGGATCGGCCGTCATCGGTCTCCCGGGCCGTGAATCCGGCCGAACCGATGATGAGTTGCCGCAGCCGGTCGGCTTGTGCGAGTTTTTCTTCAGGGGTTGATCGTGTGCGGCCCCAGAGTTGGTCGAGGATCGACTGGATTTCTGCGTCGTCGTGCAGACGCATCTGCTGCACGATGTCGAGCGGGATCGTATCCCGTTTGATCCGGTGGGACGTCAGCTCGTTGAGAAACTGTCGGGTCCATACGGCGCGGCTCGCGAGCACACGATGCGCCGTCGAGCGCAAATCATGCTCGTCGGGCAGCGTCGATTGATAGCGATCACAGATTGTCTGACCAACGCCCGGATCGTCATAGTTGATGAGCGCCTGCATGGCGGCCCGCTTCACCGCGGCCGACGATGACGAACCGAGCAGCGCCAACAGCGGCGGGACGACTGGCGGGTGATTGATCTGTCCGAGGATCTCGATGTACGTCAGTCGCTGCGGAAGGTCGGCCGACTCGTCACGCACGAACTTGAGCGCGGCATCGACCGCTCCTTTATCGCCGAGCCGCAATGCCAGTGCGACGTCGGACTCGCCGAGCGAACGCTGATAATCGGCTAATGCGGCGGCAAGCGATGCGGGGAGTCCTTTGATTTCGCGGCCCTGATAGGCTTCGAGAAACCCGGTCATCAGCCGGGCGGTGTGCTCCGGCGAAGGGGAGCGTGCAAGCAACTCGGCGCATGCCTCCAAGCCGGCAGAGGACGCACCTCCTGATGTCGACTCGTCCATCGCAAACCGTTGCATCAATCGGGCGAGGATCGTTTCCCGGACCATCGGCACGTCCCACAGTGCGGGATCGGCAATGAGCGCCAGCACATGCGCGCGCGAGTCTGCTGCGTCGGAAGAGTCGGGGATCGGGAAGCGGACGTGCATATCGGTCCGGTCGCCGCAATGCGCTTCGAGCGCCCACCAGAGCAACAGCGGCTGATGCGGATCGGACGCGTCCTCTTCGCGGAGGAGCAACTCGCGAATAATATTCAGCGCATACTTCGTTTCGAACCGTTTGGCGGACGATGCCAGTTGCGACCGCACCTGGACATACGGCTCGGACTTTGCCAGTTCCGCCAGTTGAATTCCCAACGCGTCATTCAAGCGGCGACGGTCGCCCAGCAATCGAACGGTCCAGCGCCGCACGTGTTCATCCGGATGAGCGAGCAACTGTGACGCCAGCGCGAAGTCAAACTGCCCAGCGAGATTCAGCGCCCAGACGGCTTCGAGGGCGCGATCGTCGTTTGTCGTCGCAATCTCAATGAGTTGCGAAGCGCTCGATTCGGCTTGCGGGTTCGACGTTGTGTCGTCCGTTTGCTCCGCGGAAGGCGATGAATTCAGGCGATCGCCAAGGACCCGCGCGGCGGTCTGCCGCCACCATTTGTTGGGATGAGCAAAGAGCTCGATGAGCTGGCTGTCGGACATCGCCATCAGGTCGGCGGCCGCCCACGGATTGCCATCGGTGGGTTTTGGTGCGCGGCTCGATAGTCGATAGACGCGTCCGCTCGTCTTGTGCCAGTTATCGCGGGGATCGACGTGCGTGAGCCGCGTGTCGTACCAATCGGCGAGATACACGCCGCCATCCGGCCCCACTTCGACACAAACCGGCCGGAACCAACGATCGGGCGTTGTCACCACGGGAGGACGATCGATCGTGCGGAACGTCGATCCATCGGCCATCATCTCACTGGCGTAAACGACATTATGCAGGGCATTGGCTGCGATGACGTTGCCGCGAAACATCGCGGGGAGCGCGCCGCCTTCATAAATCACAAACGTCTGCGGGAAACGGTCCTTCTCCCCCTCGTGCTTCATATGGACGAAGTAACCGAAGGCGTACGGATTGGTGAGCGGACCATGCTTCCCCCAGCCTTTGACTGCATATGAACCCTGCGGGTAGTACATGCCGCGCGTGTCGCCGTAATTGGTGCCCGAGAACACGCGGCCCTTGCTGTCAATCTCCGAAGAGAATGTGTTGCCACCTCCCTCGGCGAAAATCTCGAAGACGTGCGTCTCCGGGTGGAATCGCCAGATGCACTGCCCCTCCCAATGGACGTTCTTCGTCACGGCAGAGGAGACGTTGCCCGTCGATGTCGAGCCGTTCGCCCCATAGAGCCAGCCGTCCGGCCCCCAGCGCAGGCTGCTGGCGACCGAGTGTGTGTCCTCGAGTCCGAATCCCGCCAGACACACGACCGGGTCGGCGTCGGGGACGTCGTCGCGGTCGGCGTCCGGATAGAACAGCAGGTAGGGCGGATTGAGGACGTAAATGCCGTAGGAGGGTTGAGAGCTGAGAGAGGAGGGAGAGGTATCATTGAGCGGAGCGTCTGGACGGTTGTTGATGTCGTCTGCCGTGCCCTGCTCGCTGACTGTCACACTCGGGCCGCGGCCGGTCGCGACGGCGGTTGCGATATTGAGTCCAGTGATGACGTCCTTCGCCGCGTCATAAACGCCGTCGCCGTCTGTATCGGTATAGACGGTGATCTTATCCTTGCCTGGCACATGATGCGGCGGCGGAGCGGGAACCTTGTCGAACACGGCCCGCAGGTGCTGGTCGTAACGGATGACCTTGAGCCCCTCTGGAAAGGGGTATTGCAGATACTGGACAACCCACAGTCGGCCCCGCTCGTCAAAGTGCAGAAACAACGGTTGCTCGACCGGCAGATGGGGGGAGGCGTTCGCCGCGTCAATCGAGCCGTCGAGCGAAGGCTCTGCCGCCACGAGTTCGATCTGGAGTTCCTCACCGACTTCGAACAGCTTGACCGCCACGTCCGGCGGGGTGGGCGCGCTATCATCACCGACTTCGCCCCGGCCGGGAAACGTTCTGAGGATGCGTTCGACTTCCTCGTTGCCGGCGACGTTCTCAGGCAAGACGTCGCGGGACTTCGTGGTTGCGGCCGGGCGGCTGTCGTCCGCGTTCACCGGTCCTGGCAGCGCCGCGGCGACGGCTGTGCAGATCAGCAGGACTCTGAAAGACGCGAGAATCCCCCCTCCAAAATCATCGACAGATTGTCTCTGCACGAGCTGCTCCTCTCGGGATCACCGACGATCAAACGTGCCGCTCGTCGATGCTAACACACGAGCCGCCCGGCTGCGAACGCGTGCCGGAGCAGCGCCAGGGAGAAGATCGAACTATCGGAGGCGTGGGAGCGAATCACGCGAAAGGGAGCATGTACAATCTGTCGGCGCCGCCGTCGAAAGAAGAGGAGGGCGCCTCTCACATTGTGAGCGATCTTCTCCGAGCAGGTTCGGCAGAAGAACTGCTCAAGCTCATCGGTCCGACCGTCGTTGTCCGACGGCAAAGCCATCGGTTTGGGACGATGGGCCGACGTCGTCCTCTATCGGCACGCCAGGCGACGACGACATCTACCCGCCGTGTGCGGAGTCGGGGACGGCGGCGATAATCTTGCCGAC
>JAHBXU010000615.1 GCA_019636315.1 Planctomycetaceae bacterium
TTGCTGCTGAACGTGGATGATTGGATGATGCGGCGCGTGTCGTCGTCCTCGCCTTGATAGCTCATCCGCCCGCTCTCGACCCATGCTCCGCGTTCGTCGAGTGCGGCCAACACCGCGGCCGCTTGTTCTGCCAGTGCGGTCGTCAATCGCGGACGCGTGGATCGTTGCGGCCTGGAAAGTTCATCGTTCGGCGTCGCTCGGAGACGCTCGTACTCGGCTTCGATGGCGTCGAGTCGCGATGTCGACTTGAAGCTGTAGTGCGTTGGCAAGTCACTGTCGTCGTAGGTCAACCGGTAGTCCTTCGTGAAATACAGCGGCCGGTTCGTCTTGAGTTCGTAGAACCGCGCGAGCCGCCCGTCCGGCAGCAGGATGCTGCGATAATACGCGAGTGCACGGGGAATCGGCTCCAGATATCTGGGGTCCCCCGTGCGGCGATAGACGGCCATCAGGGTCCGCATGGCGCCCTGCGATTCGCCCCCGGTGATCGCCGCGGGCTCGAACTTGCGAGCCCAGATCGGGTGCATGTCGGGGTCGTACTGTTGAGCCCATCCCGGTTGCGGCTCCGGCAGTTGTGCGAGAATGATGAAGTCACCGCCGCGCCGGGCCGCCTCGAAGTACCGCTGATCTCCGTAAACATCCCATGCCTCAAATAACGTAGCAATGACGTCAGCAATCGTGTTGTCATTAAGTGTGTAGAACGTCCGGTAGGCGCGGCCCGGATACTCGCGGGGCCACTCGTCGGGAAACGTCGCCGGCAATACGGGATGCCTGGCCGGATCAAAACGCTTGTCAAAGCCCTGCGGCCACGCTCCGTTGGGGTACTGTGATTCAAGGCATGTCTCGACTGCGGTCATCGCAGTCCGGTGAATGGTTTGGTCCTTGAAACCCAGTGTCTGGTCCAGTTGGACGAGAAATCGAGTGGCGGATTGGGTCTTGTCGTCATCGAAGGTGGTCCAGTTGTTGCGTCCCTGGACCTCGGGATTATCCGTGCGGTAGGCATACTTCGCACGGGCGGTCGCATCAAAGTCGATGAACCCCAGCCATCCACCGGAAACAAGCTGCCCCTGCACGAGCGCGCCGGCCGCGTCCATGGCGGCTTCGAGCAGCACCGGATCCTGTGTCAATCGGTAGGCTTCGAGATAGGCCATTCCCACGGCAGGCGTGCCCGGGGGCTCGACCCAGGCGGTTGTCCGACCGACCTTGCCTTCTCCTTCCCGCTTCGTCAGGTCAGCGCTTAGCCGGTAAACATAACCGCCTCCCGCGGAGCACTCGGTGCGAAAGAACTGCACGGCACGGTGCATGGCATCGACGGCCTGATCGCGTGTCGGCGCCTCCGCGGCGGAGAAAGCCGGAATGACCAGACCGACGACAAGGACGCTCCCCCAGAGGGCGGCACGCAGAACACCGCGTCGTGTTGCATCAGTGACGTTCATCGTTCTGGCTTCCCCCGCAGCTGGAATGGATTCAGCAGGTCATACCGCCGTGCCTCGTGGATTTTGTGCACGAGCGCCAAAATGGAATTCACGAGAATAGGAAGGCTCCCAATTGGCGTGCAACGCACGAGCGAGGACTCCTTCGAGGCAAGTGGCTCCACAGCCTGGTGCGACACGTCAACCAGCGGCACTCGCGAGGACGGCGATGTCGTTTCAGACCGACTCCTGCAGCACGGCATCCGCTACAATTCCAGCGGGCCACGGTACACAATTACTCCGGGATCATAGTGAGGGACCGTCATGCTGGAGCAGGCGACGGCATGGTTCCGAGCGAACGGAGACATCGTCTGGGGTCTGACGATCTGTTCGGCGGTCATGTTCGTCGGCACCCTGCTGGTCGTCCCGATCCTGCTCGCACGAATTCCGGAAGACTACTTTCTCCACCCGCCGCGTCTGCAAACGCAGGGATGGGATGCCCGACATCCCCTGACGCGGGTGACGGTGAGAATCGCCAAAAACATCCTTGGGGTTGTGATCGTGGTCGCCGGTCTCGCCATGCTGATTCTGCCCGGACAGGGACTCTTGACGGTGCTTGTGGGGGGATTGCTACTGGACTTGCCCGGGAAGCGGGGACTGGAGGTGGCGTTGTTGCGACGCCCGCACGTCTATCGCGCCGTCGACTGGCTCCGGAAACGAGCGAATCGGCCGCCGCTTCAGCTTCCGCCTCCTGCCTGAGTCGGTCATCCGGGCCTTCGGTGGCTGATTGTCCCTGCGTTATCGTTGTTTCAACCCGCAGATCGTCACGTTCCGGCGGATTCCGTTCGGCATCCCCCTTGTCTTCTGCCGATAGTACAGAGAGGATGGAAAAGGAGTTCCGCAGGGCATGCAGGGGGCAGCAGGAACGTGCTGAAGGCGAGGCAAAGGCTGGGGAAATACCGCATTGAAAAGCGGATCAGCGACGGCGGCTTTGCGACCGTATTCCGGGCGATGGATACGATCGAAGGCATCCGGGTCGCCCTGAAGATTCCCCATGCCGAGAACATCACCCCCGAGGTGCTGAACGACTTCCGGCAGGAAGTGCGGCTCGCCGTCCAGTTGGAACATCCTCACATTCTGCCACTCAAGAATGCCTCGTTCATCGACGGGCAATTTGTGATCGCATTTCCCCTGGGGGAACGCACGCTGGGCGACCGGTTGACCAGCCGCATCTCGCTGAAAAGCGCCCTCGACTATGCCGAGCAGATGATTGATGCCGTCGCCTTCGCCCACCGACATCGCATCATCCATTGCGACATCAAGCCGGAAAACCTGATCCTGTTTCCCGGCAATCGCCTCAAGTTGACCGACTTCGGCATCGCGAAAGTCGCCCAGAAAACGGTCCGGGGATCCGGAACGGGGACCGTCGGCTATATGGCTCCCGAGCAGGCGATGGGCAAACCGTCGTTGCGCTCGGACGTCTTCTCCCTGGGGCTGATCCTGTATCGCATGTTGAGCGGCAAATGGCCCGAATGGCCGTTCGACTGGCCGCCGCCCAACTTCTTCCGTGTGAGAGGCCGCGTGCATCCGGATCTGATCGCCGTGATCCATCGTGCGATCGAGCCGAATCCCCGCAAGCGTTACCGGGACGCCGAGCAGATGCTCAAGGCGTTTCTGCCGGCCAAGGCCAAGGCATTGCAGCACGCGGCACGAAAAAAACGCAACGGACATCTGACGCGCTGAGAACTGCCGTGGACAGCGGTGTGACCGCGCATCCACGTCCGTGGCCCAAGTGCGATCGGTTTGACTTAAGCCGGGGCGAGACGCCGGGAGCGTCTCATCTGCATTGCGCGGTTCTTTCGAGACTACGGGTCCCTCGTCGCACAATGGCGATGGGCCGCTTGGTGACGGTGCTTTGGACCGATCACGATCCGTCTGGCTTTGGCAGACGCAATCTGCTTTGTGCGCCGGACGACCTCCGTCAGCTGGCATTCGCACAGATCGTTTCCGCCCCCGTGGGCGCCCTCCCACGGGACGGCAGAACTCAGGCTACCCGTCCGAGCGGTTGTGCGGCTAAAATGGGAGGGCGTTTCGGCGACTCCGGTCACC
>JAHBXU010000616.1 GCA_019636315.1 Planctomycetaceae bacterium
CGTCGACCCGGACGAGCGTTGCGTCGTCGAGTTGCTGCAGCATTTCCAGATGCCGCTCGATCTGCTCGGCAGGAAACTGCTCCTGATACGACGCGGCCGCCATTCCCAGGTGGGCCTGTACGTCGCGTTCGACGGTCGGAGGGGGTTCGTGCCGCGCGTCTTCTCCGCGCAGGACATACTTCTCGAACACGGCCCGGATCTCGCGACAATGCTGCTCGTAGTGGGCGACAAACTCATCCGGTCCCGGAAAGTCGAGCCGCCGCGCCAGATAATCGAGTTCGCGGCGCGATTGCGGCAGGCTGTGCATCTGCTTGTTATGCATCAGCTGCAACGCGTGCTCGATCGTGCGAAGAAATACATACCCGCTGCTGAGCCGCCGATATTCATCCGCCTGAATCAGATCGAGATCCGCCAGCCTAACCAGTCCGTCGAGTGTGTTAATGCTCCGTGCGGCAGGGTGCTCGCGTCCATGCACCAGTTGCAGACATTGTGTGACAAATTCGACATCCCGGATGCTCCCCTGGCCGGATTTGACCTCGCCCCACTTGCGGCCCGTTTTCTCCAGGTGCGACTCCACACGCCCCTTCATGTCGATAACGTTTGCGCGAACGTCGGCGGGCGCGACACCGAAGACGATCGGCGTGAGCCGCTGCAGCAGTCCCTGCCCGATCGCGTGGTTCCCCGCAATGCAGCGTGCTTTGAGGAGGGCTTGCTTCTCCCACAGTTTTCCGGACTTGCGGAGATAGTCAACGTAGGCCTCGGCGTTGGTGACCAACGGCCCCGAGCGGCCCCACGGGCGCAGGCGCATGTCGACACGGTAGAGAAATCCGTTCGCCGTCGCGTCCATCAGGGCTTTGATCAGTTGCTGTCCCAGGCCCCAGAAACGCTCGGCCCCGTCATCGGAAACGAAGACGAGATCAATATCCGAACTGTAGTTGAGCTCCTCGCCCCCCAACTTACCGAACGCCAGAACGGCAAAGCCAGACGCATCGAGGCCCAGCTCATCGGCGGTCATTTCCAGACAGACCTGCACGACGCTATCGGCCAGCAGGGCCAGTTGCAGCGTGACCGACTTCAAGTCCATCAGGCCGAAGGTGTCGCAGGCTCCCAGTCGCAGCAGTTCCCACTTCTGAAAACGGCGGACAGACTCCAGTTTGTCCGCAAGTCGAGTTTCTGATGCCGTCGCTGCGTCGATCTCTTCAATAAACTCCTCGCGCGGCTTGAACTCCGCCAGTCGGCGATGCTGTGTCAACTCGTTCAAATACTCCGGATGCCGGAGCAGGATTTCCGTGAGGAACTGGCTGCCGACGAACAGTTTGACGAGGATCTCCACTGCCCGCGGATGTTCCGACAAATAGAGAAACAGCTGATTGCGGTCCGGGACGCTCTGGACGAAGCGGTCGAAGTTGAGCAGCGACGTATCGGGAGATGCGGACTCCGCCACGGCAAACAACAGTGCCGGCAGGCACGGCGCGAGATGCTCACGTGCTGTCGCGTCCGGACACAACTCCAGGAGCCGTCGCCGTGCGGCGGCCGCATCGGTGAAACCGCGTCCGCGCAACCATTGCTCTGCGGACTCGTCCGACAGAGCGCCCCACTCCAGAAACTGCTGAACCGATTCCACGAGGCAGTCATCTCCGACACACGATCGGACGCGCGCCGTCGCGGCGCAGATGCGATCGTCCCGACCTTCCCTCGCACAGTATCAACGGCCGACGCGACCGGCAACCAGGCGCCCGCCTCAGGCGCGTCTTCTCACACTCGGCCATGCATTTGCCATTCCCGCCTATCCTGATCGGACCGCGCCAGTTGGCGCGTGGGCATCGCCCTTTGGGCGCGGCAGTGACCGCAGAATCGAGGACACCCGTGCGCACTCCGCGCTTTGCGAAAATACCCGGGCGGCAGGCCGAGATCGAGTGCGTGGCGGTTGCGCCATTCACGGTGCGTGATGCGACGATCGTCGAGGCTTCGGCGCATGCGTGTCCTTTCGTCTTCAGGGCGCGCGTGGGCGAGCCGAATCGCGGTCGTGGCCCTTGTCGTCGTCTCTCACTCCGCCGCCGGTTGCGACGTCAGACGGGCGATCTCTTTTTCATGGGCACGCAGTTCATCAGTGCAACGTTCGAGGATATCCACGATCTTCTCGAACGCGTCGGCCGACTCGGCAAGCTGACGGAATTCGTGCCAGAATCCGCGAACGTCGCGACTCTGGATGACGGCGCGATTGAGTTCCAGCAGGTCCTCTTCCAGATCATTCTGCAGCAATTGCAGGACGGCAGTCGCCGCCCTCTGGGCTTCCTTGGCCCGGTCGTGGACGACTGTACGGTCGTCAAAACGTTCCTTCTCCGTCAGTGGACGGCCGGCATCCGCCTCGCCCGCTTTTTTCATCTGCGAGACGTCAACAAGACGGCCGAAGGGACTGATTGCGTTCTTGGCCTCTTGCTTGGCCCCTTGGGCCCGCTCCAGTCCCCGTTTGGCCCGTTCAAAATCCGGACGAATCTCCAGGGCACGGCGGTAATGCAGAATCGCCTGATCGGCATTACCCATCTCGACAAAAACATTGGCAAGATTCTGGTAAGCCTCAGCCATCTGGGGATTCAACCGGATCGCTTCTTTGTAAGCCGAGACGGCCATGCTCAACTGGTTAAGCCCCCGATGTGCCAGCCCCAGGTTGTAGTAGGCTTCAGCGCACTTGCGGTCTTTCGCCAGCGCCTTGCGGAGCGTCTGCACTGCCGCCGCATAGTCTTCCTTGCGGTTCTGGACGGCCCCCAGGTTCACCAATGCCTGCGATCGCCGCGGTTCGATCTGCGCGATGCGTTGAAAGTGCTCAATGGCCAGGTCGAAATCATTGGCCAGAAAAGCAGCTCGGGCCAGACCTTCGTGCGCCGGCACGTGGAGGTTGTCGACCGTGAGCGCCTGCCGATAAAGCGCGATCGCCTCGGCGAATTGCCTCAGCTTCAAGCACTCCCTGGCCCGTTCCAGCAGTCCGTCGAGTTCTGCGGAAGTCTTCATGAAGCGTCCGTTTCGAACTGCGTGCGCTGCCTCATTGAGGCGGATTCAAAACTGGAGCCGAGCTCTTTTGTCGCTGGTTTTCTCAGCCGACGACGATCACTGCTGTCTCAAAGGAACCGACTTGACGGAGAGCCAGCCCCCTTCAGTGGCACCCGTTCTCCGTCAGGCAAATTCGCCGGACACGCGCATCCTTGGTAATGGTCACTTTCCCTTCGCGCGCCAGCCACCCGACACCCTGCATCACGGCGTCGCGCGGAGCGTCAACGTCTCGCGTCAGTTGCGTCATGGTGACGGCTCCCTGGTCATTCAGATAGTTCCAAATCTGACCAGCGACGTTGCCAATCGAGTTCACGTCTTCGTTGAGGTGTGCAATCATCCCGACGACTCCGGTCCATGTGGAATGGATCTGGCATCGCTCCCGCCTGGAGCCCAAATCATGTCCCGAAGTATACCGCATCGGGGTGACTTCTCGCAAAGTGTTTGGCAGCAAGCGTTCTGAAGGA
>JAHBXU010000617.1 GCA_019636315.1 Planctomycetaceae bacterium
GGCTCAGCGACGGAACGGTGTTCCGACCCTCGCGGAGCTTTTGGGCGGCGAACGATGAGCGGAGGAATCGCTCCTGACAGTCACAAGCTCTTGACGGCGTCGCGGACCGTCTTGAGGCAGACCTCAATGTCGGAGAGCGGGTTGTCCGGATTCTCCTCGTATTCGAGCGACAGGGACCGGTCGAATTCGTTCTGACGCAGGGCATTGAGGCAGCCTGCAACGTCCAGTTCGCCTTCGCCCAGAATCGTCATGATCTTTCGCTCTTTGCGGAGTCGGTCCGCCGCTCCCGGTGGGAGTTCCGCAGTGAGGCGCGCGAGTTCCTCCTCATTTCGGATCGATCGCGCATCCTTGAGGTGCACTCCGAACACCCGTTTGCCGAGTCGTTCAATCGCTTCGACCGGGTTTTCGTCGCTCCGCAGGTAATGGCCCGTATCGACGCAGGCTCCGATGAGTGGGTGGCGGTCTTTCGTCCATTCGACGACGTCGTCAATTTTGTCGTACGTCGCGCCCGGACCATGATTATGAATGGCAATCGGGATTTGATACTCCTCGACCAGCTTGTCCAGTTGGTCAAAGACAACCGGCGACTTCTTGGGATTCGCGCTGATCGAAACCATGTCGAACGCCTTGGCAAAGTCGAACACTTCGCGGGCTTTGGGTTCGTCGCCGTCGAACGAGAGGACGCCATAGGACAAGAGCGTTACGCCGGCTTCATCCAGCAGGGCCTTGTGCTGCCTGATATGCGCGGGCACCGTGCTGAGCGGAATGTGTCCCGGGAAGGATTCCCAGAATTGCAATCCGAGTTGTTGCGAATGTTTGAGCGCCGTCTGCAGATCGAATCCACGGAGCGAGTAACTCTGGATGCACATTTTGAAGCCGCCGTAAGCGTCGTCATCGGGAGTCGCGCTCTCCAGGTCCCGGGCGATCGCGAGCGACGCGGCCGCCGCTCCTGCGGTGACCAGGAAATCGCGGCGAGAGATCTTCGCAAAATCGAGCGGCATGGTGCGGTCCCTGTTGTGAGATGTCTCTGGCATAGGTGGTCGAAGACGATCACGGCAACGGGAACTTTTGCTCCGTCGTCGGCCGGTTTCGCCGGTGGATGTATTCTGTAGTCTGCAAGCGCCGAGCGAAAGTCCCAACTGGACTGGACGCATGGGCGACGGTTCCCTACAAACCGCCCCAACAGACCTCTTGTGCCCTAATTCCGTCGGAGGACCTAAACATTTGCGTTGGCCTCAGTCACCAGTGGTGCATGCCTGGCATGGCCCGACTGTCGCCATTCTCGCAGCGACTCCACCGTCGCAATTGCCAAGAGGTTTGATGTTGATGCCGCGGTCCTGGTCAAACAGGACCGCGGCATTTTTCGTCGATGCTTCCAATCGGTCGGCACCCCATTCATCTTCCCAAGCCGACGGCCCTGACGTCGAACGATTGGGTTCCGACTCGCATTTCGCCGAACAGACTTCCCGAGTCTGGCCATCGTCGTCCGACGGCAGAGCCGTCGGCTTGGGATTCTGCGAGCCGGCACGTCGGTCGGCCAGATCGGCATATGATCCCTTCTGCCTCGCGATTCGTGCCTGCTCAACAGGTTCATGCGGCCGCGACGTCGGGAGGCCGACCGGCTATCATCGTGCCGTTGCCGGGCGGATCGATGCCCTACGCGTTGGCGATCCCCTGACTCACGCCGCAGGGAGGCGTTCCCGAGGATGGCATTTCCACGATTGTTCTCCCGGCTTCATGGGCACGTCAAGCGACGGGTCAAGGGAGCCGTAATCCGGCACCATCGGCGACGGGGCGTCGTGCTGTTCAGCGACACGACGCTCCGAGACGGCGAGCAGATGCCCGGGGCGACTCTGGAACCTGCCGACAAAGTCCGGATCGCGCAGGCCCTCGATGAGCTGGGCGTTCATTCATTGGACGCGGGATTCCCGGCCTCGTCCGAGGCGGATCGACAGGCGATCCGGCTGATGGCGCCCGTGATCAAACGGCCCGTCTTGACCGCCCTGTGTCGCACGCTCCCCAGCGACATCGATATCGCCGAAGAGGCTCTCCAGGCTCGAGCGCGGCACAAGCGGGGAGTCAGCCTGTTTTGCGGCACAAGCCCTTTGCACCGGCGGGACAAACTGCAAAAGGACCGCGCACAGATCCTGCGGCTCATCCTGGACGCGTTGCAGTATGCGACCGAGCGATTCGAGATCGTCGCCTTTTCCCCGGAGGACGCCAGTCGCACAGAGCTCGACTTCCTGTGTGAAATTTATCGCGAGGCCATCGATGCGGGCGTCACGACAATCGGTTTTCCGGATACGGTCGGCGTGCTGACTCCCGATGGGGTCCGCGACATGCTGCGGCACATTCAGGATCATGTGTCCAACATTGAAAAGGCGCTCCTGGCCGTGCACTTTCACAACGATCTCGGTTGTGCCGTCGCCAACACGCTGGAAGCCGTCCAAGAGGGGGCGAACGTCGTCCAGTGCACAATGAACGGCATCGGCGAGCGGGCCGGCAACACGTCGCTGGAAGAGGTCGCCGTCGCCATGTCGCTCCACCCGGACCTGTATGGCCCACTGGGGAGTCTGAACGTGAGCCGCCTCGTCCCGACCTGTCGCCTGGTGGCCGAATTGACCGGCATTCCGCTCCCGATCAACAAGCCGATCGCGGGACAGACGGTCTTCGCGACGGAGGCGGGCATTCACCAGGACGGACTACTGAAGAATCCCGATACGTACCTGCCGTTTCGTCCGGAACTTGTCGGCGCCGAAGGAGTTCAACTGGTTCTGGGCCGCCATAGTGGACGCCGCGCCGTCGAGCATCGTTTGCAGGCGCTGGGGCTTCGATTCGACGCGGCCCATGTGAACGCCGTTCTGGAACAGCTCAAGTCGCAGCCCAAAGGGACGCTCCTTGAGGATGCGCGTCTCCGCGAGATCGTGACAGGTATCAAACCATCGACCGGCGCATCAGACGTCACGCCCTGAGCTGACTCCTGTTGTTTGATCCGTGCCCGACGTGTGCGACTGATTTCGCTCCCTCACAGCAGAGGCATGATCCGTCTGGTCGGCCGTTGGAACGAAGAGTCGGCTGGACGTCGCGACTACTCGAGCAGCCCCTGTCGGGCAATCTCGCTGATCATCATCACCAACGGGTTCTTGAGTTTCCGCTCCGTCGTGATGGCAAAGTAGCGTACGCGGAGGTCCGGCAGTGTGCCGAGCAGGGAGACGGAGTACTGCTGCTTGACTTCGTTCACCACGGCGGCTGGCAGGGGGAAGACACCTGCGCCCCCCTGGCCAAACTCCTTGAGCAGGGCGCTGTCGTCGAACTCGGCCAGAATGCGCGGCGTGATCTCGTTTTTGATGAACCAGCGGTCCAATATGCGTCGCAAATCGGTGTTCGTGGTTGGCAGGAACATGGGCGCGCCGTGCAGCGACCGTGGAAAGCGTGACCGCAGTCGTTGCACCAGGTCTTTACCCCCGCAGAATGCAACAGTGGACTCTCCCAGAGGAT
>JAHBXU010000618.1 GCA_019636315.1 Planctomycetaceae bacterium
CGTATCGGCGTACTTGACGACATCCAGCCAATGCCGCGCCCAACGCTCTCCGTAACGGGGTGACGCGAGCAGACGATCGACTAATTCTTCATAGGCCTCTGGGCGACCGTCATTGACAAATGCTCGAACCTCCTCCGGCGTGGGAGGGAGGCCGGTGAGGTCATAGGTGACGCGGCGAATCAGCGTCCGACGGTCGGCCTCCGCGGAAGGTGTCAGTCCCCTCTGCTGAAGTCGCGCCACGATGAACGCATCGACGGGCGTTCTGAGCCACGTTCCTTCCGCCGAGTGCGTGTCAATCTCCGGGACGGCCGGACGCCGAATCGGTTGGTACGACCACCAGTCGAAGTCGTCCACAGCGGGCGGTTCCAGCCGTCGCCCGCTGGGCCATTCGGCGCCTGACTCAACCCACCGACGGAGTGACTCGAACTCGTCTCGCGACAGCGGTTCACCTTCCTGAGGCATGACGGGCGGCCTGCCGTCCTGAGATTGGAGGACGAGCAGGAACGGACTTGCACCGGGATGCTGCCGATCAATCAATCCCATGTCGACAATTTCGGCTGGTGACTGGAACGACAGGCCCCCCTGGCGATCAATCTCGTTATGACAGTGGAGGCACTTCTGCTCCAGAATCGACGCGACTGCGGCCTGTCCGTCGTCTTCACCGCCGCAGCAGGCAGCCGGGAGAATCAGCAAGCCAATCATCAAGACGGCCGCAGCAGGCGAGATTTGTGAACACACTCGCGACATCAAGAAGGAACATTCAAAGCACATGATTCTTCGACGGAATTCAATCGGTCACGGCGGGAACTTTCGAGCCGCTCCAACGGTCCGACTCCTCGACGTTGTCCGTGACGATCACGCCGAACGGACTTGCCACGTGCTGAAGCGAGACGCCGTTGGGAAGTCGCGCGAAACGGAGGTTCGTCAGAGTGCATTCCCAAACAGGAGGTCGAGACAAGAAGAAAGCGGCCCCCGGCCCCTGTCACTTACTGCCGAGCCGTGCCACGCAGGCCGACTCGGTGATTGACGTAGTGTCGCAGGACGGCGTCGAGGTGTTCGCTGGTCCGAATCGTCTGGTAGTCGATGGAGTTCTTCGCGCAGCGGCGGCGAACCTCGTGTAGAAAGTCGTTCATCGCTGTGCGGTAGCCTTCGCGGAGGGAACGGGGGTCACAAACGAGTTCGCCCGCGTCCTCCAGTCCTTCGAACTTGGTTGTTCCGGTGAACTCGAAATCGATCTCCTGATCGTCCAGGACGTGGAAGACCAGCACGTCATGGCCTCGCTGACGGAGCAGACGCAAGCCCCGGAACAGTTCTTCGCGCGGCGTGAACAGATCCGAGATCAGCACGACCATCCCCTTCTGCGACTTCTCGTCGGCGACCTGCCTCAGAATGCCGAAGACATCCGTCTTCTGAGTTGGCGATTCGGTCTGCAAAGCGGCCAAGATGGCGCCCAAATGCGTTTGCCGGCTGCGCGAGGGAACGCGGTGCCGCAAGGCGCTGTCAAACGTCGTCAGGCTGACGGCGTCGGCTTGCCGCAAAAGAAGGTAGCTGAGACAAGCAGCGATGGAGCAACTGTAATCGAACTTGGTTCGCGCGCCGCTGCCGTACTGCATGCTTTCGCTGGCGTCGAGCAGCAGCGTCGTGCGGAGGTTGGTCTCTTCCTCGTACTGCTTGAGATAGAACTTGTCCGTCTTGGACCAGACCTTCCAGTCGATACGGCGAACGTCGTCCCCCGGCACATACTCGCGATGCTGCACGAACTCAATCGACTGTCCGAAGTAGGGACTGCGGTGCAACCCGGAGAGAAACCCCTCGACGACATGACGCGCTTCGATCTCCAGCCGCGCAATGCGTCCGGCGGTTTCGGGATCGAGCGGGCGAGGAGTCGGCTTGGGCATGGAAAGCTTTCAGCATTCAACGGTCAGCCCTCAGTTTCAATGAGTGAGGGTAGAAAGCTGATGGCCGACATGACTTATGCGGCGAAGATCTTCTTCAGCCGCGGGTCGTTTGTCAGTTCGCCTTCCTTGGACGGCGTTTCGTTGATCAGGCGTTCGACGACGGCGTCGGCGGTGATGCCC
This sequence comes from Planctomycetaceae bacterium, assembly GCA_019636315.1. GTDB lineage: Bacteria > Planctomycetota > Planctomycetia > Planctomycetales > Planctomycetaceae > JAHBXU01. The sequence goes on from JAHBXU010000618.1 coordinate 2,079, forward strand.
TCGCTTTCGGCGGAGAAGTTGGGGACGATCCGGTGCCTCAAGACCGGGGCCGCAAGGGCCTTGATGTCTTCCGTTGAGACGTGCGTGCGTCCCTGGAGCAGGGCCCGCGCCTTCCCGCCGAGCAGCAGAAACTGCACGGCCCGTGGACCGGCCCCCCAACTCAGCCACTCGGTGGCGAACTCCGGAACTCCCTCCTCGCCGACGCGCGTCTGCCTGACGAGTGCGAGTGCATAGTCGACGATGTGATCGGTAACCGGAACCTGTCGTACAATCCGCTGCAACTCAAGAATCTGCTTGCCGGTCAAAACCGGTTTGACCTCCTCTTCCTGCAGGCCGGTTGTCTGCTTGGCGATCTGCCGCTCCTCGCTGAAGCTGGGATATTCGACAAACACCTTGAACATGAAGCGGTCCTGCTGCGCTTCAGGAAGCTGGTAGGTCCCTTCCTGTTCGATCGGGTTCTGTGTCGCGAGCACGAAGAACGGATCGGGGAGCGCATGGCGATTCTGTCCGATGGTGACCTGCCGCTCCTGCATCGCTTCCAACAGCGCGGCCTGCGTCTTCGGCGGCGTGCGGTTGATTTCGTCGGCAAGAACCACGTTGTGGAACAGCGGGCCATGCAGGAAGTGAAAAGCCCGCTGCCCGGTTTCCTGATCCTGTTGCAGCACGTCCGTGCCCGTGATGTCCGCAGGCATCAGGTCGGGAGTGAACTGGATGCGGGCAAACGTCATCGACAGGCAGCGAGACAGTGTGCTGATCAACAGTGTTTTGGCGAGACCGGGAACGCCCTCCAAAAGACAGTGACCGCGACTGAACAGCGCGATCAGCAACTGATCAATGACTTCCCCCTGGCCCACGATCACGTGTCCGATCTGCTCGCGGATCTCTCCATAAGCGCGGCTCAGCTTGTCAATCGATTCCTGGGTGACGTCGGGCATGAGGAAGAATTGCGGGTTGAGGGTGGAGAGTGCAGGTCGGAATGGTTTCTGTCATTCCCTTCGGGGCAGGACCCCGTTGGCTCTTTCTGATCGGTGACGGCGGCGGCCAGACCGCTTCAAAGAGTCACATCATAACACATCAGCTTGTCCTGCTCGCGCAGATAGAGGCGGCCATTCACCACCACAGGGTGTGCCCACGACGCTCCCTTCTGATACGCGGGCTGCAGCGTCCCGGCCAGAACGTACTCGTCAGGGGTCGCCTGGATCAATGCGAGGACGCCGTCTTCATAGCGGAACAGAAGATGGCCGCGGAGGCCGGTGACGGCGGCCGAACCACTCCCCGCGCCGCGCAGTTTTCCGCCCCAGACGATCTTCCCGGATTTCCACTCAAGACATGTCGGAAAGCCGTTCTTGTGACCGTTCCCGGCATAAATGAAGTCGCCGTAGCGAACCATGCCGCCGTGATGATTCTGAAAGTCGCTGCT
>JAHBXU010000619.1 GCA_019636315.1 Planctomycetaceae bacterium
ATCATCTGCCGTCCAGGTGAATGTCCGTGCGTGAAGAAGCGAGCCGCGCGGCGGCTCTCCGCTTCCAGCATATTGACCGGGAATGTCGCGGGATTGAGTCCCCCGGGATGTTCCACGTAGTAAGTGCATCCTCCCAGCGAACGGGACTGCCATTTGTCGATAACGTCGAATCGCAGCGGTGTATCGATGGGAATCGTCGGTTGCAGACAGCTTGGCGGCTGCCAGGCGCGATAACGGACGCCCGCGACGGATTCCCCCACGGTGCCTGTCGGCTGGAGCGGGAGGGGATGCCCGTTGCAACAGATGGAGTACCGTGCCGTCGACGCACCGCTGAGCTTGACCTGCATGCGTTCCACGGAGGAGTCGACATAGCGGGCCATTCCGCCGCCGGCGGGTTCTTCGCCAAGGACATACCAGGGCTCCAGCGCCTGCCGCATTTCCAGGTGCAGGCCGTCGATCTCCAGTTCGCCCACCAGAGGACAGCGAAACTCGTAGTGCGGCGCGAACCAGTCCCAACTGAAGTCGTATCCCGCCGCTTGAAGATCGCGGAGCACATCCTGCAGATCGGCCTTGAGAAAATGCGGGAGCGCCCAGCGATCGTGCAGGGCCGTGTCCCAGGCGATCAGGCGTTCGGTGAATGGAGACGTCCAGAATCTCGCGACCAGGGCGCGCACCAGGAGTTGCTGGGCGAGGCTCATCCGTGCATGCGGGGGCATCTCGAACGCCCGCATTTCGACCAGTCCCAGGCGGCCGTTGGCGCTGTCGGGCGAATAGAGCTTGTCGATGCAGAATTCCGCACGATGCGTGTTTCCGGTCACGTCGACGAGCAGGTGTCGAAAGACGCGATCCACCAGCCAGGGGGGAATGCCTCCGGTTCCCGCGGCGGGAACCTGCTGGAACGCCAGTTCGAGTTCGTAGAGGGCATCGCGGCGACCCTCATCGACGCGCGGCGCCTGACTGGTGGGGCCAAAAAACAACCCGGAGAACAAGTAGGACAGCGATGGGTGATTGTTCCAGAACGCAAGCAGGCTGCGCAGCAGATCGGGCCGCCGGAGGAAGGGGCTGTCCGCGGGCGTCGACCCGCCCAGGACGATATGGTTCCCCCCTCCCGTGCCGGTATGTCGCCCGTCGAGTTGAAATTTCTCGGTCCCCAGACGGCATTGCCGCGCGTCTTCGTAAACGGCGGTTGTGATGTCCTGCAGTTCGGTCCAGTTGTGGGCCGGCTGAATGTTGACTTCGATGACGCCCGGATCAGGCGTGACCTTGAGTTGGTTGATACGGTAATCGGGCGGCGGCAGGTACCCCTCGATGACCACCGGCTGTTGCAACTCTTCGGCCGTGTCCTCGATCGTGGCGACGAGATCGAGATAATCCTCCAGCGACCCGACAGGCGGGAGGAACACGTGGAGCCTGCCGTTGCGTGGTTCGATACACAGCGCGGTGGTCACCACGCTTCCCACCGATGTTGTCAGTCGTTGCTCCTCGAATCGTCGGCGCGCCGCTTCACCTGCGGCGGATTCCGGCGGCGTTCCCGTTCGTCGCGGCTGACCTTCAATGGCTGCCGCCTCGGGCGATGCGGCGTCGCGAAATCGACGGGCCGTCCGTCTCAATTCCTGATAGCTGGGGAGCGGAGCGCGGCCCGCAAAGGGATCCACCGTATACAGTGGACGGCTTCCCACGTCCCACGAGACGGGCAGCGACCCCAGCGGCAACCGTAGTCCGACCGGAGAGTCGCCGGGGATGAGAAACAGGCGCGCCGATCGCAACGGCCAGGGCCCGCTCGTCCAATGAGCGCGGGCCTGCCACCACGCGCGCGTTAAGGGTAGAACAAAACCGGCCGGCGTGCTCACGCCGCTTTCGATGATCCGCGCCAGTCGATGTCGCTCCTCGCCGTCGTCCAGGTCAAACTCCGACGGCTCGACGTCGACCGGCAGTTTCTGTTCCTGTTCGATCGTATGCCAGACGTCTTCGTACACTGGCAGGATGTGGGGATCCACCACACCCAGACGCTCGACCAGTTCCACCAGAAACTCCTGCGCATGGTCCACCTTGTGGCCGTAGTCGACGCTGAGATCGGCGAGGAGTTCCAGGTTGTTCCACATGGGTTCGCCGTCTGTGCGCCACAGGCAGGTATACGCCCAGCGCGGCAGCGACTCGCCCGGATACCATTTGCCCTGCCCGAAGTGCAACAGCCCTTGCGGCGCGAACCGTTCGCGAAGCCGGTGAATCAACTGCACCGACACCCGTTGCTTGTGCGGGCCGACTGCGGCCGTCGTCCACTCCGGTCCCTCCATGTCGTCGATGGAAACGAACGTCGGCTCGCCCCCCATCGTCAATCGGACATCGTTCGCCTGCAGGTCGCGGTCGACTTGCTGTCCAAGGGATTCGATGACGCTCCAGGCATCGTCAGTGTAGGGCTTGGTCACGCGGGGCGATTCGTGAACCCGCGCGAGGGACATTTCAAAGTCGAATGTGACTTCGCTGGGGTCGACGCTGCCGGAGATAGGAGCGGCGGATTGGGGATGTGCGGTGCACGCCAACGGCAAGTGCCCTTCGCCCGCCAGCAGGCCAGAGGTCGGATCGAGACCAATCCACCCGGCGCCGGGGACGTACACTTCCGTCCATGCATGCAGGTCGGTGAAGTCCGCCTGCGGGCCCGCCGGCCCGTCGAGCGGCTTGACGTCCGGAATGAGTTGAATCAGATAACCAGAAACGAACCGCGCGGCCAGTCCGCAGTTTCGCAGCAGCTGCACGAGCAACCAGGCGGAGTCGCGGCACGAGCCCGACCGATTGCCGAGCGTTTCTTCGCACGTCTGGACGCCCGGTTCCAGTCGGATGAGATAATCGATATCCCGTTCCAGACGCTGATTGATGTCGACCAGAAAATCCACGAACTTCCGCGGCGAGCGATCGAGCTGCTTGAGATAGTCCCGCATGAGCGGACCCAGCGGCTCCGGTTCCCGATAGGGCAGCAGATCGCGGGCGAGCGACGGTTCATACTCGAACGGATAACGCTCCGCATAATCCTCGATGAAAAAGTCGAACGGATTGACGACCGTCATCTCGGCAATCAGTTCGACTTCGACGCGGAACTCGCGCGTTGGTTCGCGAAACACGAGACGCGCGAGGTGGTTGCCGTAGGGATCCTGCTGCCAGTTGAGAAAATGCTCCTGCGGATGCACCTGCAGCGAATAGGCCCGCACGGGCGTCCGGCAATGAGGTGCAGGACGGAGGCGAATCGTTTGCGGACCGAGGTGAACAGGACGATCGTAGTGGTACGTGGTGAGATGATGCAGAGCGACGCGAATGGTCATGGGCAGTCCGGTCAAGGATTCACCGGTCCGTTCGCCAGAGCGGCGGACGAAGGCGGTACCGCGGGTCCTGATACAGGGGCCGGCCGAACGGAGCGCAGTTCTGGCGCCGGAGGGCAGCAGCGACCGATCCCGCCCCAGGTCAGGACTGATCGGCAGCCATCGGTTTTAACTCGTAT
>JAHBXU010000062.1 GCA_019636315.1 Planctomycetaceae bacterium
TTTTCTCACGAGACTTCGGCCAAGCTCTTCCGCGAACCATGCCTTTATTAGCGTGCGCTCCCCCGTACCCTGCGGCGCCATGTTCTCCCCGCTGACCAGCCAGCACTTATGGCCGTCGAGCGTTACGGCTTCTATCGAGGCATCCTGCATTCGCTCGACAGACTCAGCCAGAAACTCCAGTGATACATGCGCAAGGTTCAACAGAGAATGCGGCACAATTCCGATCAGTCGAACATCCGGATCTCCGCGCTGTCGTTGTGGCATGACATTGGCGGATTGGATGACCAACGCCGCTCCTCCCATGCCGGGCAGGACACGATCCGAATAAACGACGTGCCGCGCGGCGTCACCCGCGCACCCATAACAACTGACATCCGTCGTGCCGGACTCAGCACTGAAAGTATCCATGCGCTGCTGCGACTGATCGAGATCGAACCAGAACGTTCGGGTCCCCTCACGGAGGTCGCTATTGTCATCACCATAAACACCTCGATAGGCGATGGAGAGATGTCCCTGGCGAATCCGTTGACGGGCCTCGATCACGCCAATTTCCAGCTCGCGCGGACTCACCGGCACGTCCTGTCCGTCAGCGATGGATGCCGTCAGCATGATGCCAACAAGACACCCGAACCACATTCGCAGGAATTTCATTACCGGATCCCCAAGGTACCTTCGCACGATTTGACCACATGCCGCACCGTGATCGGGACCGGCGCGTGGTTCACCAACTGGAATTCACCGCTGACGTCATCGTCCCAGGTGATGTCCCCAAACTCAAGAACTGGCCGCACCGCGACGAGCCCTTCGGGAGCCGCGGCACCTGAAGCCGGCGCGAGAAAGAGGATTGCCAGCGAGATGGCTGAGGAGCAAGACAGAGCCAGTATTCCGAGCTTAAGCACGAAACGTCCCTCCAACAAACCAGGAGACGGACCGGCCGGCAGTAAATGGCGTTTGCGCTGATTCGGGCGACTTGTGCCCGACAAGACTTCACGGAACTGCGTTGCTTGTGCGTGAGGAGGAGCAAGAAAGCTCAAGTTTGCGACTGCCGCAACATAGTAGCCCCCCCCCCCATACGCCTTGTCAAGCCATGCGGCAACAAAAACCGAGAACTTTTGTGCCGAACGTGGCCCCGTCAAATTTCGCTCCGACAGACGCACGCAGGGTGCGTCGATAGGCCATTCCTACGGAGACAGGTTGTTCACCGGGCGCTGGTAGCGGCGGCATGGGAATTGTCGGCGGTGGTGCGTGACTTCCGCTCGGTCTGATCAAGACGCGGCCGGGCAGGGCGGCTGGCCATTTCTCGTGCCGCACTCACCGGCTACCATGCGGTTCCGGGAGATGGGAATGTCTGCACTTGATCAACTGATGGACGTGGTTCTGTTGTCGCGACTGCAGTTCGCGCTGACGATCATGTTCCACTACTTGTTCCCGCCGCTGACGATCGGGCTGGGAGTGATTCTCGTCTATCTCGAAGGCATGTTCCTGCGAACGGGGGATCCGCTGTACGAGGGTGCCGCGCGCTTCTGGACGAAAATCTTCGGCTTGAACTTCGCGATGGGCGTGGTGACGGGGATTGTCATGGAGTTCCAGTTTGGGACGAACTGGGCCGTCTATTCTCGATTTGTGGGCGATGTGTTCGGTTCTGCACTCGCCGCGGAGGGGATCTTCGCGTTCTTTCTGGAGTCCGGGTTTCTCGCATTGCTGCTGTTCGGCTGGGACCGTGTGGGGCCGCGGATGCATTTCTTCGCCACCGTGATGGTCGCGATCGGCGGCATCTTCTCGTCCGTCTGGATTACGGTCGCCAATTCGTGGCAGCAGACGCCGGCCGGATCGGAGATTCGCGAGCACATCGTCAATGGCGAAGTGTTTCTGCGAGCGGAGATCGTCGACTTCTGGGCGCTGGTGTTCAATCCGTCGACGGTGCATCGATTGATCCACGTCTGGCTGGGCGCCTTCATCCTGGGGGCGTTCTTCGTGATGAGCATCTCGGCGTGGTATCTGCTCCACGGCCGCCACCGGGCATTCGCCGAACGGTCGTTCACCGGGGGACTGCTGCTCGCCACCGTGTGTTCGCTCGCACAACTCCTCTCCGGCGATCTGCAAGCTAAAAATGTCGCGCGGCATCAACCAGCCAAGCTCGCCGCGATGGAAGGACAGTACGAAACCCAAACGCATGCGCCGCTGTATCTGTTCGGCTCGCCGGACGATCAGACGGGAACGGTCCGCTATGCGATCAGAATTCCCGGCCTGCTGAGCTGGCTGCTTCACGGGGAGAGCGCCGCCGAAGTGCCCGGACTGAACGACCTGGAGAAAACCTGGGGGCGGCCGCCCGTATGGCTGACGTTCCAGTCCTACCACCTGATGATCTGGATCGGGTTTCTGTTCATCGGCAGCACGCTGTATGCGTCGTTTCTCTGGTGGCGGGGGACGCTGTTCGATCGCCGCGCAGTGCTGTGGTTCTTCGTCTTCGCGGTGATCCTGGCGTTCGTCGCCAATGAAGTCGGCTGGGTTGCGGCTGAAGTCGGGCGTCAGCCGTGGATCGTCTATCCCACCGTCGTGAACGGCGTGGTGACGGGAGGACTCCGGACCTCGGACGGCGTCTCCGAGTCCGTCGAGGCAGGACAGGTGTTGGGGTCGATCATCATGTTCGGGCTGATTTACCTGCTGCTGTTCTTCCTGTGGCTGATGATCCTCAACGACAAAATCCAGAAGGGCCCGGACCTCCCCCGGCGGTCGACCCAACACACCCATCCCTTTCTGGAAGCCGCGACTGGACTCGTCGACCACACGGGTTCGTTGACGGAAGAGAAGGGGCGGGCGCCCGAGGAGAACGGCTGATGGATTACAACGTGCTCTGGTTCGTGCTGCTCGGCGTGCTCCTGGCGGGGTACGCCATCCTCGACGGGTTCGATCTGGGCGTCGGCATCCTGCATCCTGTGGCACGGACAGACGAGGAGCGGCGGATCGTGCTCAACTCCATCGGGCCGATCTGGGACGGCAACGAAGTCTGGCTGGTCACGTTTGGCGGGGCGCTCTTCGCGGCGTTTCCCGAAGCATACGCCACGGCATTCTCCGGATTTTATGTCGCTTTTATGGTGGTGTTGTTCGCGCTGATCTTTCGTGCGGTGTCGATTGAGTTCCGCGGGAAGATGAAATCATCACGCTGGCGGACGACCTGGGACTACGCGTTCTTCGGTTCGAGTCTTCTGGCGTCGCTCGTGTTCGGAGTTGCGGTCGGTGCGGCCATGGACGGTGTGCCGCTCAATCAGCGGGGCATTTTCATCGGGCGGTTCGTCGATCAACTCCACATGTACCCGTTGCTCGTCGGCGTGATGACCGCCGCCATGTTCACGATGCATGGAGCGATCTATCTGTTTCTCAAGACGGAAGGGGCGTTTCAGAAGCGGCTGGAAACCTGGATGTGGCGGGGCTTCGGATGTTTTCTCGCGAGTTATCTGCTGGTGACCATCATGACCCTGGTCAAGATCCCGCGAGCGACGCAGAACTTTCAGGATCACCCCTGGGGCTGGTTGCTTGTCTTCTTGAACGTGCTGGCGATCGCCAACATTCCACGAGCCATTCACCAGCGACGAGCGGTGTACGCCTTCGTTTCGTCGAGCGCAACGATCGCCGCGCTCGTGTGTCTGTTCGGACTGGCCTTGTTTCCGAACCTGATCACGTCCAACCCGCATCCGGAAAACAGCCTGACGATCTACAACGCGGCTTCGTCTCAGAAGACGCTACGGATCATGGCGGTCATCGCGCTGCTGGGGATGCCGTTCGTCCTGACTTACACGGGCATTGTGTATTGGACGTTTCGAGGCAAAGTGCGACTCGAACACCACAGCTATTAGCGGCTGCTGAGTGGACCGCAGCCGATCGCGCGCCCCGCGCTCAGTTTTCCGGTTCGATCGTCACAAGAATCGATTTGAACGCTGGAGTCTTGGATTCCGGATCGATGTGACGAGGAATGAGGACATTCGCTTCCGGGCAATACATCATGGCGTTTCCCGCCCGGACATCGAAGGGCCGCACTCGCTGATGCCGCATCTCACCGGTGTCGTTGAACACACGTACCGGCTGATCCTCCTCGAGACCGAGGCGCTGGATGTCCTCCGGACTGAGCAGGATCACATCTCTGCGGTCCTGCTGCCGATACAGATCGGTTTCCTCGTAGACCACGGTGTTGAACTGCCCTTCCGACCGGATGGTCATCAGACGAAACTGATTTGCCGTGAGCGGCGTCAAGGAGGGCAGCTTGACGGCATGAAACGTCGCCTTTCCATCCGGTGTCGGAAATGTGGTACTCGTGAGCTGGCGTCCTGAAATGTGGAATTCTTTCTTCGTTGCTCCCATGTCGGCGATTGGTTCGTATCCGGGAATCATGTCGGCAATCAGCCGTCGCACGGCATCGTGGCTGTCGAGCGATCGCCAGTCGACAGGGCCGTCCTCACCAAGCAGCTTGCGTCCCAGTTCGGCCAGGAGCGAGACTTCACTGCGCGGTCCGGCATAGCGGGCGGCCCCTCCGTCGCTGAGGCGCACGAAGCTGAACATCGACTCCTGCGTCGTCGGTTGCGGTTCTTCATCGCGCGGAAGCACGGGCAGGACAAGCGTTTCCTTGCCGCGCCCCCAGGCGTGTCCTGTGTTCAGAGTGGTCGTCAAATAGGTGATGCAGCCGATGCGCGAGAGGGCCCGCTGCGCATAGGCCGCATCGGGATTGCTGCCGAACAAATTGCCCCCCAGGCACAACGCGGCATCCATCTCGCCTCGATCGGCGGCTTCAACGCAGGCCATGGTGTCGTAACCCGGCGAGGTGGGAACCTGAATGCCGAGCTTCTGTTCGAGCCGCTCCAGAATGGCCCGCTTCAACGTGGGCGTCACCCCGACGGAACCCATCCCCTGCACATTGCTGTGTCCCCGGATGGGCATCAGGCCGGCGTGCGGGCGTCCGACCATCCCTCGCAACAGGGCGAGGTTCGCGATCATCCGCACGTTGTCACAACCATGAAGATGGTGCGTGATGCCCATCGCCCAGCCGATGACCGCGTTCTGCGAGCCAACATATAGGTCGGCAATGCGCACGATGACGTCGCGCGAGACTCCGGAATCCCGCTCGATCTCGCTCCAGGAGGTCTGTTCCACCTGTTGAGCGAAGTCAGCAAATCCATTCGTGGAGTTCGCGATGAATCGCTCGTCGTGGGCGCCGCGGGCGAGCACCTCCTTGGCGACGCCGGTCAACAGGGCAATGTCGCCGCCAATGTGCGGCTGAACATACAGACTGGCCATCTCCGTACCAAACAACAGACTGCGCACGTCGCTGGGGACGCGGAAGTTGACCAGGCCCAACTCTCGGGCAGGATTGATGACAATGACCTGTCCGCCGCGGCGGCGCAGTCCCATCAGGCTGCGCATGAGCCGCGGATGATTCGATGCCGGATTGGCGCCGATGAGAATGTACAGATCGGCGTGTTCGAGATCCTCGAGCTGGATCGTTCCGGTGCCCGTTCCAATACTCGCCCCGAGACCGACCCCGCTCGCCTGGTGACAGTAGTAAGAACAATTGTTGACGTAGTTTGTCCCAAACACGCGTGCCAGAAGCTGCAACAGAAAGCCGGCCTCATTCGAGGAGCGGCCGCTGGCATAAAAAAAGCTCCGCGTGGGACCGGCGGCCTGCATGCGGTCGGCCATTCGCTGGAGCGCCTCGTCCCAGGAGATGACACGGTAGCCGGCGTCATCCGGTCCCGCAAACAGCGGCGTGACGAGGCGGCCGCTCGTCTCCATCATGCGGGGGGAGAAGGCGCGCAGCTCCCGGAATCCGTACCGCGCGAAGAACTCGGGAGTGATCCCGGCCTGCATGTCCGACGCCATCGCCTGAAACGACTTCTTGCAGACCTCGGGGAAGTAACCGCCTTCGTTGACCATGCCGCCAAGCTGGCCCCCCATGCCCAGGGCGCACGTCTTGCAGGTGTTCCGCGAGCGCATCGCCTTCCAAAGTTTCCACCAACCGACCCGGTTGGCCACGCTCAGGGTATAGCCGATGGCCTTCCAACCTCCGCCGCTCGTCAGTTTCTTCATCGGGACGCCTGTGAGTTCTCTGAGCGCAATCTCAATTCCGTTGCACGTCAATTCAATTGGCTTTTCAGTGAGTATACGCAGATTCGCCCGTGACAAACATCGAATGGAGACTGCCGTTATCGTGTGGGCGCCCGCGCGGATTTCGGCAGACTCCAAGAACCTTGGGTGGCCTGCCGACCGCTTCGCCGTCGGACGATGGGGGCCAGCGCTCCTGTTTCACCGGAACTGCTTTCGATACAACCTCCGTGACGACCGACGGCAAAGCCGTCGGCTGGGGAGCCGGGGTGTTTCGTCTGGCGATCGTGGACGGATCAGGAGTCAGCAAAAACCATGCGCGACCTTCCAGCGGCGCAGGCGGCCACACGCCGGTGCTGAAATCTGTTCCCGCCCCCTTACAGATCTTCGGGCGGCGACGGATTAGCCTGACTGTTCCTGGAGGTGCTATGATGTCCCCGACTGCCTTCTCCGAAATCGAACGAGATTCCGACATGTCCCGCCTGAACCTTCCTGTCCCAGCAGTTCTCGCAGCACTGCTGCCGCTCCTGGTCGGCACCCTCAATGCTGCGCATCCCGTGGAATTCGACGTCCGACTGCTCACCGTCGATGCGAATGAGGGCTGTGACATTGCTGATGTCGACCAAGATGGCAAACTGGACGTCATCGCCGGCCGTAACTGGTATCGGAACGGCGAGTGGGCCCCGCGGCCCGTGCGTCTTATCCCTGACTGGAACGAGTACGTTGAGTCCAACGGTGATTTCGCGTACGACGTCAACGAGGATGGCTGGATCGACGTGATCGCCGGCGGCTTTCTTCCGAGTAAGGTCTACTGGTATCAGAACCCGGGTGAGAAAGGGCTGAGGCTCGGTCACCTGTGGACGCAGCACGAACTGGTTGATACGGGCCTCTCCGCCAACGAAGCCAGCTTTCTACACGACATCAACGGTGACGGCCGGCCAGAGTGGATTTCGGACTCCTGGAACAAAAATAACCCGCTCATCATCTGGAGCCTGACAACGGGCGAAACACCGAAGCTCAATCGACACCTGATTGGGGAGATCGGCAACGGGCACGGGATGGGCTTTGGGGACGTCAATAATGACGGTCGCGAGGATATTCTCGTTGGCACCGGCTGGCACGAACGACCGGAGGGAGACCCGCTCTCGGAACCCTGGCAATTTCACGCCGACTGGGATCTGCAGGCCAGTTGCCCGATGCTGGTGCGAGACGTCGACGGCGACGGCATCAACGATATCGTCTGGGGCAAGGGGCACGACTACGGGCTGATGCTCTGGAGGGGCCGCGGCCTGGGTGACGACGGCAAGTTGAAGTTCGACGAACAGATCATCGACGACTCGTTCTCGCAGCCGCACGCGCTGCACTTCGCCGACCTCGACGGGGACGGCCGAGATGAGCTGATCACTGGGAAACGTGTGCGCGCACACAACGACGGCGATCCGGGCGGACTGGAACCGCCCATTCTGGGCTACTACGTCTGGGACGATGCCAAAGGAACATTCGCGCGGCACGTCATTGTCGCAGGCTCCGTTGGAACCGGCCTGCAGATCCGCACGGCGGACATCGATGCCGACGGCGACGTGGACATCGTCGTCGCCGGGAAGGACGGGACACAGATCCTGTTCAACCGCCGGCAGTGAGGCCGCCGTAGGGTCCGCTGTGCGGACCTTTCGCAAGCAGCGTCAGGACTTCAACGCATTCGGAAAGATTCAGCCTCAAGAGTTGCTCCGTTGCACGGCCAATGGCAGTCAGTCCGACGATGCGGCCTTCCTCAACAGCAAAGTGGTCGCTCCATCGGTCGACGCGCGGATTGAACAGAGGAACCAGGTCCCCTGCTGATCGGGTCAAGAGACGCGATATCCGAACCCTTGAACCAATTGCAGTCGAAGCACGCGAGCGCAAGATTCTCTGCGGTCGTTTCCCCGCCGTGCTTCTCGGCAATGATATGATCCGGTTCATGACGAAAGTACGCAGCCCGTTCGTCGAGCAAACAGTATTCGCAATGGTTGGCCGCTCATGATCGGACGCGACGTCGCAGCGGGGACGGAATGTAGGTCGCACTCACAAGTTCGCTTCGACGTACAGGCGTGCCCGCGCCTTGACGAGTTGCATCAGGTGCTCCAGATTGGCCAATCACCGCAACCCATCAGTTTCTTCAGGAGTCAGTTCGCCCGATTTGCTACGATGGAGGAGTTCTCGGGTGCGCGCCTGCGCCTTGGGCGAAGGGCGGAATCGGAGAATCTCCTGAGGTGGCGTGCCCCTTGCGAACAGATCGACGATATCGTCGTAAGCTTTCTCTGCGACCTGCATTTCGGCTTCCCGTGTGGCTGACCTGTCGTCGCACAGCCCACGTCACGAGCATCGCGTGCGAGAACAGACGCGACCAGAATCGAAGTATATCCTGTGTCGGACTGGTTCTCGCTCCCAAACGCAAGTCGGAATTATGCACCTGACAAAGCATGGGTGACATGGCGGTCGGGGCCGCCGTCCCAGTCTGGCGTTGCCGGTTGCCAATGACAATGCAAGAATACTGGCAAGCCCCATCCCGATGTCGGATGGGGCTTGCGTCTCTGCGAACCGTTACCGCAGGCGTCGAAGAATCCGATTCACTTCATTCTGGGCTTCAGCCTGTGAACCGTACGTTTTCTTGGACGCACGTTTCACATCCTGCTCGAACCGCTTCAGCTTCCGCTGAATCTGATCGAGTCCAGTGACCTTGAGCTTGAACAAGGCCCACTTCCTTTCTGGACGACTGGTAAGCCGCCAGAGAGCCTGAGACCGTGACGTCGGGGCCTCCCTGACGACAGCCGCCATCTACCGTCCGTGTGGGTGGCGGCTCTTTTCATGCGACGACGCACAGACGGTAAACCGTCGTCGTCAGTCAGAGAGTCTTGCCAGCAGGGCAAACAGCGATCGTTACATGCGCCGCTTGGTCCGTAAGCGTGGACCCCTGATTATTCAGGTGTACAGCACGACGCCCAGAACGTCTATACCAAAAAAAGCGGTCGCAGGGCGATGTGCCGCTGCGACCGTAGGCGCATGTAACAAGGCTCTTGTATCAGGTGAGTGGCCGAGTGGCAAGACGAACCTTTTCTGGGAACTCGCCGTCGTCACTTCAGCAGTGTTTGCAGAGAGATTCCCAATGCTTCCGCGAACCGCCGCAAAGTGTCGGATCAGGAGCGGATGGACGCGGCGATTCGCCGGATCGGCGGAAAGCGGCTTTTGTACGAAACATCACAACGGTAAAATGTCTCTCATGAGCGTGAATCCGAATCAAGTCACTGTGCGCATTGTCGGAGAAGACTCCGATCGTGGGTTGGTGCGCTTGGAACACTTCACCTCATTTTGCGACAGTCTTCGGAGGTGCCTGAGAAGCCTTGAACATGACCTCACTCACAGCAAACCGCGTACGCAGTATCGCATCGTGGACCTGCGGTCCGAAAGTGCTTCGATAACCCTTGAACCAGTTCCGTCGAACGGCAGGAGCAACGTCGGTCGTGAAGTCGTGTCGGTCTTCAAAAAGACTGTCCGTGGACTTCAGTCTCGAAGTATCAGGCGACCAAACATCGATGAGCGCATCGAAATTGATACCCTTCAAGCGTTCCGAAAGTTGTACGACCCGTTTTTGAAGGCTCCACCGGACAGTCATCGCCGTCTGCGAATTGACGACGTTGACATCGATGTCACCTTCGTAGCCAACATCCAATCGCTAACCGTCACTCCAATCAAGTCGCTCGGCTCTGTGTCTGGTCGACTGGAGAAGCTGGACATTCACAACAAGAGAAAGTTTGTGATTTGGCCGGCATTGCACAACGCGCGAATCATCTGTGACTTCCCGGACAATCTGATGAGTCGGGTGTGCAACGGGATCGGTCAGCGAGTCACGGTATATGGGATGCTTTACTACCAACGCGAAAAGCCTTATCCGATACGAGCAGACGTCCGTGACCTGGAGGTGCTTGTGGACGATGACCAATTGCCGACTCTTTCAGAACTGAGGGGCAGTCTGAAGCAAGCCACTGAGCCTGTTGCTTCGGTGCGCACGATGCGAGATGACTACTGACACCAAACAGTCCATTTATTGCTGGGACACGACCGTGTTTCAGGCGTGGTTTGCTGAAGAGGCGGACAAGCCTCTGGGGGACATTGCGCTCGTCATCCGAGAGATTGAATCAAAGCCACCGCGCGCCAGCCTTTTGTTGTCGGTCACCACTTATGAGGAGATACTGGACATCGATGGCAACGAGGAGCCAACAAGAAAGTTCCGCGCGTACCTGTCCCACTCGAACGTTGAAATGGCGAACGTTGACCCACGTATTGCTGATGAAGCAGCGCGTCTGCGATCCGAGTGCAAGCGCTCTGGGCGAAAGTGCCCCAAGGTTCCAGATGCCCAGATTGTCGCCACGGCTATCGTCTACCAAGCCGACGTGCTTCATACGTTTGACGAGGGGATGTTGACGTATGACCGAGAAGCAATCGTTGGTGGCCTTAGAATCTGCAAGCCGCTTCCTTTGTCTGGGCATCGCGCGTTGCCGACGATTGCGAACGAAGTCAATCGCGACGGGGCTACAGTAAACCCCTACTTGCGCAGGCTTCTGTTCCGGGTCGACCAGGGCGACTGGGGGCCTCCGTCGTCGCACTTCACGCGACAAAGGACATTAGCCCATGCCTGACGATGGGGTACGGAGGATTGGCCGTGCACTCGGTGCGCAACATGGAGACGATCCCCCGCTCACCGGAACATGGTCCGTCTACCGCCAGCACGCCGACGGGACGCGGGAACTGATCGAAGCGGACCTGCCCGAAGAAATCGCCCGCGACATGGTGGCGGACTACGAAGCGGAAGGGGAATCCGGTATCGTGGCGGTCGAGGAGCAGTGACACGGCCGGGATTGCGGCTTTCGGCTCCATGCTTTGTCAGGTGCATAATTCCGAC
>JAHBXU010000620.1 GCA_019636315.1 Planctomycetaceae bacterium
CTCGGGCGGGCCGGAGTTACCGGCGTGGTTGACCGAGGATGATTCCGAATCGCCGTCGATCGTGCTTGTCGAGGGCGAATCTGCGACGCCCCCTCCCCAGGAGCGTGCTGAGCTGCGTCTGACGGTCGAGCCGGGCGATCGCTTCCGACTCCGAAAGGTGATCGAACAGGAGCTGCAGCAGGCGTCGTTGAGCGGGACCCCGCAGGTCAGCAAGTCGACCTTGGAACTGGTCTTCTCGATCACCGTCGACGATGTGCAAGCGGACCGCACGCGAATGCGTGTCCGCTATGAACAGATTCGCTACTCACACAGTATCGACGGCGAATCCACCGAGTACGACTCCGCGACTCCGCCCTCGGTCATTCCGGAAGCGGTCCTGCCGTATCACGGAATGATCAATGACGGATTTGCGTTTGACCTCGGTCCCGACCATCGTCTGGCCGGCGTCGTCGGATTCCATGAATTCCTGGAACGATGTCTGCAGTTTGTGCCCGCGGAGCAAGGACAACGTGTCCTGCTGGAGATCGAGTCCGGTTCTGGCGAGCAGGGCATCGTGAACTTTATCGACAACACGCTTGGATTGCTCCCGGCCGAGATCGGCCAGACTCTCGGGGAAACCTGGGAGAAGTCGCAGCAGATCGGCCGACCGATTCCGATGTACGTGCAGACCATCTATACGCTGAAGGGGCTCAGCCATGATCTGGCCGACATTGGGATTACGGGAACGATCACGGGATCGACGCCGCTGGGTCGTCTGGCAAACGAGGGCCAGGACCTGAAGATCACCGTCCAGGGCGGTCGCTGCACGGGCCACTGCCTGATCGATCGCACTTCGGGACTTCCGAAGGAGTCGCACATCGAGCGCGTGGTCGATATGACGGTGCAACTCGCTGGAGGAATCGAGTTCCCCCAACAAAACCGCACCGTCACGACGGTCGAGTCACTCGCGGAAGCCGCGAGCGAGCGATCCGCCGCAGTTTCTGCTGCATCCGGCGCGGGACCGACGACCCGGTTCCAGTAATTTGCCGGGACGCGTCGCGGGTGAATCGGACGGCGTCATTCGCGGACGGCGAACAGGTCGATCGCTTCTCCGGTGATCGGATTCAACCGCTGAATTCGATGAATTCTCCATTCGCCCGCTTCACGCTGCCAGGAAAACGACCAGCGGGTCGCACGATGGCCGATGTCTCCATAGAGGGCAATCTGGAACCTTCCATTGGCCCGGAAATGCGACGTCGCCCGCGTGCCTTGCGAAGTCACGTCAACGGAGACATCCGTCAGATGAAGGTGATCGACCGCGGTGACGGTCTCGAAAGCGCGTGAGACCATCGTGCGCAGCTCGTCCTGTTGAGGAGAGATGGAACTCAGGACGGCGTCGCGATCGCGACGCTCAAATGCTGCGGCCATCTCATGGAGCGCGGCCTCAATGCGCTCGCGGTCAGTGACAATCAGTTGTTCAACGGCGTAGGTGGCGATAATGCCGGCTGCGCACAAGAACGTGGCGATCAGAAACTGCCGCCGTCCGGTCTGAAGCCACCAGGAGGCGCTCACCAGCGCGAGCACTGAGAGAATGACCATCAGCGGCCAGGGCGTCTCGGTGAACCAGGTCATCATCAAGATCCGAGTAGGTCAATCCCAGGCAGAGCCGGTTCGATTGCCCCCCCGTCGAGAAGGTCGCCGCAAGATTGGGGAGTTCCGATCCGATGCCGGAGAAGTGACGCGGTGAATGGATTTGGCTGACGGGTTGCGTGAGAACTTCGCTTCCCGAGACGGGTCTGATTTTGATGCGGCGGAAGTGAACCTCGGACCCCTCGCTCTGGAGAGCGATGCCTCCCTGCTGGGGATTGCAGCCGGTCACGACTCCGATCTCTCTGCCATTCATCTGTACGGAAATACGACCCGCAATGCTGGTGATTTCACAGGAATTCCATTGATTCACCGATTTGCAGACATCGTGGACGTCGCGAATCTCATTGTCGGATGTTGCATCGCCGCTGGGAAAGATGTTCCCGCACTCCGGCTGATGCAACTGGACCTGAATCGACGTCGGCCAGACCTTGTCCTTGCCTTGTCCGTTGGTGTAGAGCAGGATTCCGCTATTCCCGTTTTCGTCGATCGGAAACTTCCATTCGAGCTGAAGATGGAAGTTCGAGAACGCTTGTGCCGTCTTGAGATATCCGTACGGTTCCCCGCGGCACACGAGCACCGACTCTCCCTCGGACTGCTGGACGCGCCAGGTCGCCGCCAGTGTTGAGTCCTTATCCCGCGTGACAAAACTCCAGATTCCCTCAGACAGCCCGCCCTCAGGTAAAAGTGAGATCTCCTTGTCGAGCGCTTCCCCTCCAGGCGTCGCATTCTTTGCCTGGGACGACTGTTGAGGGTCTTTCTCCGCTCCCTTCTGAGAAGGTTGCGGGACCGCCTCCTGCGCATCGGCGCGCTGCGTTCCGCCTGACTCGACAATCATCAGGCACGCGACAACAGCTATGCGCAAAGCCAAAGCAAATCGACGGAGCTCGTCAACCCGATGCTGCACCGGAAATCTCAACTCAGGGGATCGCGAAACGGGGCCCGAAAATACTGGATGAAGTGTTCCGAAGATGTGGCCATGATGTTACTCAAAACACAGTCAATCGTTCAATCTTCCGCACTTTGTCTGAATTGTCACGGCTGGAAACGAGCCGCGGTGCGGGTTTCGAGTCCCCCCGGTCTGGTCTGCTCCGCACGACGGTTGCCGGCGTTTGATCCAGCGGACAGCGACATTCGATGACGACTGGTGCGGGGTCCACGTTGAACGTTCCAGCAGCCATATGATAGAAGGATCGCCGGGAAGCGGGCGGCGGGTGAACGAGAGCCGCTCCTGCAAGAATGCGGCACGATGCGAACACGACCCATGGTTCTCGACCAATTCCGATTAGATGACCGAGTGGCCGTCGTTACGGGCGGAGGCCGCGGATTAGGGCAGGCGATGGCCGCAGCACTTGCGCAGGCCGGAGCGGACGTGGTCAGCGTGACGCGGAGCGCCCAATCGAACGAGACCCGGCGTCTCGTGGAAGAAAGTGGACGCACGTTTCGAGATGTCCAATGCGATCTGGCGGTCCCGAGTGAACGGGCGGGACTGATTCACCGCATCGTCGCTGAGACCGGACGGGTGGACATTCTCATCAATAACGCGGGGACGTTCGGCCGACATCCCCCCGAAGAGTACCCGCTTGCGGAATTTGATGCATTGCTTCAGGTGCACCTGCACGCGGCGTTCGACCTGTCCCAACAAGCAGCGGTGGACATGTTGCCGCGGGGTCGCGGGAAAATCATCAATATCGGGTCCGTACTTTCGTTTGAGGGGGGCCTGAATATTCCGGCCTATGCCGCAGCCAAGCATGGACTCGCCGGATTAACCAAATCACTGGCCAATTCCTGGAGCCGACTGGGAATTAACGTGAATTGCATCGCGCCGGGCTACTTCGACACGCGGCTTTCCGGATCG
>JAHBXU010000621.1 GCA_019636315.1 Planctomycetaceae bacterium
CCACGAATGTCACGATCGTTCCGAGGTAGGCCACGGGGGCGAAGAGTCCCACCGTGCTGCACACAAGTGCCACTCCACACGCCAGCGCTGAGGGAAATACCGCCGCTGCGTGACCATTCCGCCACGCTTCGCTGCTGCGCATCAGGGACGGTGTTCGAATCCCAAACCACGGGTTGAGCGGTACCCGACCCTCTCTCGCGAGAACGCTCGCCACCAGCAACAGCACGAGCAGCCCGACGAAAACCCACCCGAGCACGATGAACTCTGCCGACGTCTCGAAAATGTTCACGGCAACCATCCGGATCTGCCGTTCGCGCGGCTAGTTCGAAGGATACAACTGCCGCATCCTCTGGACCCTAAGGATCTTGTGCGTTTGCTGACTGTTCACCCGCGCGGACGAGTGATCCTTATTCTGCTTCGCATTGGCAGGTTGCGGAAGCTATCCGATTCAACGTGATCAAGAGCGCGGGCCGTCGCGTTTATCGTGCCGTGGTGCGAATCCTCTAAGGGCGGGCCAAACGGGCACCAGTCCAAGGAGTATTGCATTCCGAGCGCCGCTTCAAGACGCTATGAAATGATGCCCGCCCAGCCTCCCTCGAGCGGCTCCTCCCTGTCTGTAGGCGGCTGACATGCAGGAGGGCGCAGTCAATCCGTTCAATGCAGAAGGTGGTTGACGACCGGGTTGAGCCCGTACAGCCTACTTATGATCTCCAGGGTTGGGCCGTATCGTGCCCAGTCTGACGGGTCCTCTTCCGGCCGTTGGTGCCGTTGTTCATGCTCGCCGGGCCAATCGATTTTTGCGGCCAAATGTTGAACGATAGCGACGCAGCGTTCGATGATGTCCTCAGTGAGCGGGACCGGGCGAAGCATCAAGCTCAGCTCTGGCAGGTCGGGCGCGATCCAAGAGTCCTCACGCCCGAGTATCGCCGCCACTTCTCGCACCTTTTCCGCCGTGTCATTGTCGACGGCGACCAGCTGCGCGGTGATACGCCCGTGACAGTCGCCTTCCGCTCCCGAGCCAAGGTCGAGGTGGTGGATGGTGTTGCGAAGGGCGGTGACGAGGTCGATCAGCTTCTGATTCCTTGGGTCGAGCAGGATCGCGCGGGCGTCCGGAGGGAGTCGTCGCGTGAATCGCTTGTCGCCGAGTGAGCAGTGCTTTGGTACGGCATCTAGTTGTAGCGCTATGTTCAGCGCGCGGGCCAGCGCGTCGAGCATCCCGCTGAGGTTCAACGCGATTTGTTCGACGAGGACCTCGGGTTCTCCGTAGAGATTTGACTTGGATGGGTGGATGCTTCCGAAGAGCAGTCGGTCCCTAATGTTGAGGACGCGTTTGAGGCGGTCACCGCATGCACGTACGAGATCTAGAAGCGCGGGGCCTTCTTGATACGTCCTGTCGAATAGATCACGCAGGGCCGACATCAGCGACCATGCTTGCGCGTGTTCTACTTGTGATGTCTGAAGAACTCCGTCAAGGAAGGCATCACTCACGACCACTCGGCCCTGTAGCCGTTGGTGTAGTCCGATGACTGCCAGCGACTCAGCCGGCGTGGCAGCCAAGGGCGATCGTCGGTTTGGTTTGACCAGCGCGTAGGCGTTGTCTGTGATCAGTATGTCCGCGTTGAGGGCGGCGGCGACTTCAAGGAAGATCTGTCGAGCGCGCGCTTCTTCGGGGTTAAGCCCATAATGTGCGGCCCAGTTGTAGGCGGCTTGGACATTGTTTTCGAGCGAGAACAAACTATGCATGCCGGTTCCCTCTTCCTGTCGGAGGACGACCACGCCGTCGCCGCTGTGGCGATCCTCGGGGACATGAAAGGTCTGGAGCTCAACGCTGTCGGGGGTTCCCTCTTGAAAGATGCGAACCCCGATTAGGCGGCTCCTCAACGTTTGCATGTAGCGCGCGGCGACCTGATCCAGTTGAGTCGCCGGGTCAACGACAACACGAAGGTCAGGCCAAGTGATCTGGGGATGGAAGGCGTGCCCCTCACGGCGGAGGTCACCGCCAACAACAAAGTTCGGCCACATACTCCGAATGTCCACATTCCCGCAGTCTTGAGTGCGAAGGCCCGCAGCAGCTGGAATTTCCGGTCACGCGTCGCCGTGCGACGCATTGCACCGAAACCCAGGCAACCCCGGCGGCTTCTCGTTGCACCCGCGCTGAAACGGTGACCGCTTTGCGACACCGTAACGGAAGGTCGCCCGCTCCACGTCCCGCTGGGGGTTCAGCTTGCAAGCGCCATGTTTGGCGGATATCCGACTTGATCTTACTTTCGGAACGAATATCCCGTTGCCCTATCGCCTGACTACACAGTATTGCCGCGGCTCGACATTGAATGCAGTCCATCCGCATATCCTCGCCAGTATTCCTCGGAGTGGGTGTGAAAAATGACGTTCAGGCGCTTTATGTTTGCGATGCCGAGGTCGTAAAGGTGGCGTCGTCGTTGTTGCCCGTAGTAAGCCTGCATCCGCTGGACTTGCTCCCCTTTGCGGCGACCTTTTTTGTATTCGTCGGTGCTCACTAGAACGACCTTTCTCACCCTTACTTCCACTCGGTCTTTAGGCCACTGTGGGGATTTCGGCCAGTGGAGTGGATGTTTGTGCTTACGCTGCCAATGTTGGCTTCTGGTATTCATTATGGACCTGGTTGGGCCGACGGCAGCCGAATGCTGAGGTGCGACGTCGGTTTTTGTGAAACCCCTCGAGGTAGTCGATGACGTCTCGTCGAGCCTGCGCCTTGGTTGCGTAGACGGTCGAGTGTGGTGCACGGTTTGGTGACAGTTTATGGTCCAGGATCGCGTTCCCCTGCCGACGGACGCTTGCCGATCAGTAGTGGTAACGACATTGCCAAACGACGACTTGTTCGTTGTCGAAGGAGTAGATCAGGCGATGCTCTTGCGTGATCCTGCGTGACCAGGGTGAACCATCGAGATACTTGAGCTGCTCGGGCTTGCCAATCCCTGATGTTGGGTCACGACGAGCTTCCTTGATCAGCATGTTTACGCGCTTGAGGATGGCTTTGTCGTTCGATACCCAGTGCTGGTAGTCATCCCAGCCGTGATCGGTGAAGGCAAGAGTGCGCATTGCGCCGATCTTTAGTCTGTCTCGACCACGTCATGAATAGTGGCGCGGCCTTCGCGAACCTGCTGCGCTGACGCGGCAAGTCGAGCCGCGTTCGCGGGCGAACGAAGAAGATACGCGGTTTCGCGAAGGGCGTTGTATTCGCGAGCAGAGACGAGAAAGGCGGAGCCGCTCTTGGATGTGATCTCAATTTCATCGTGGTCAAGATTGACCTCTTCGATGAGTCGATAGAAATCTTTGCGTGCCGCGGTTGCAGTGATAGCCATGCGCCGTTCTCCTTGCGTACGTGATTGCGTACGCTTCAAGACTACGCGGTCATCATCCGTTTGGCAACAGACCAATCATTGTCCGCGGCAGGCGTGTGCGCTCGCGACTAACGGCGCTTGTTCTTCTCCTGCGCACGCCGC
>JAHBXU010000622.1 GCA_019636315.1 Planctomycetaceae bacterium
CGAACCTTCCAGGAGAGCGCGCCATGTCAACCGGATGGAAGCGATGGATTTGCGGTGCAGTGCTGCTTGTGGGCATGGGTGTCGGTCTGGGATTCGCACAAACGGGTCAACGCATCGCACCGGAGACACTGCTGCCGAAGGCGTCTTTGTTCTATTTCAGCTTCGATGGCTTGGCGGAACATTCCGCATTGTGGCAGAAGACGGCCGCCTACGAAGCCCTCTATGAGAGTGGGTTGATGGACGTGGTGTCCAAGTTGTTCACCGCGATCGAGGATCAGAGCGGCGGCGAGCAAAGTCCGTTCGGTCAATTTGGTGCGGCGATGGATCATGTGACCCAGCGCGGCGTCTCGCTGGCTGTCACGCTCGGCGAAGGAGGGGGAAGGCCTCCAATTCCCTGGGGAGTGATCGTCCTGCACGACGCGGCGGATTTTGCCGACGGCCTGGGAAACCTCGTACGACAAGGCACAGACGGCCAGATCCGCTTCGAGACGAATGAGCAGCAAGGCCGTTCCGTTACGCGCGGCTTGGTTCCTCAGACCCCCGGCATCGAGATCGGCTGGTGGACCGAGGGCTCCCATCTGGTGATCGCCGCTGGAATTGATGCCGTGCATTCGGCGCTCCATGTGGCCAACGGGGGCGCCAATATCACGGCCAATCCCCTGTGGGCGAAGTACGTTCAAGCCGACCCCGACTTTGCAGTCAGCAGTGTCGCCTGGCTCGAGTTGTCAGGCCTGCTGGAAGCGTTCGGCCAGGTGACGATGCCCAACTCACAGCACGCCAACCGCCCGAACGGGATTCACGTCAATGACATCGCCGAGTTGACTGGTCTCGACGGACTGAAGTCCGTTGTCTTCCGCTCCGGATACAAGGGCCGGGCGATGCGGTCGGAAGTCAGCATCAACTCTCCCGGACCGCGCCGCGGACTGTTGAAGTTGTCCGATCAGGAAGCATTGACACTGGCGGACCTCCCCTCGCTGCCGGCCGTGGCGACGGCATTCAATGCGACGAGTTTCGATTGGGCGAAAGCGTATGACACGCTGCTGGAGATCGCTCATGGCGCGGAAGCGATGGCCCCGCCGGAAGTCGCCGGTCAGGTCGATGCAGCGATTGCCCAGCTGAACGACAACTTGGGATTAGACATCCAGCGCGATCTGCTGGAACCTTTGGGCAACGTGCATGCCATCTATGCCGACTCAGCTCAGGCCCTGTTTGGGATCGGATTTGGCGTTGCGGTCGAAGTCGATGATCCAGCGCGGCTTCGCGAGTCGATCGATATCTTACTGGCGCGAATCGCTTTTGAGGCCGGGGAGAATCTGAGTCTTCGCCGCGTCGATCGCAATGGACAGGAAATGATTCTGCTGGAGTTCAATGAAGGGGCGCTTTCTCCGGCGCTGTGTGTCGGGGACAAATGGCTTGCTCTGGGAATTGTTCCGCAGACGGTGGACGCGTTTCTGCTGCGACAGGCGGGCAAGCTGCCCCGTTGGGAGCCGAACCCTGACTTGAACGAAGCTCTGAAAGAGCTTCCGCAGAAGTTCACCGCGATTTCCGTCTCCGATCCGCGCGCAACCTACCAGTTCGTCCTGGGGTTCGCTCCCTTTCTGATGGGAGGGATTCAGGCGGGCATACGACAATCCGGAGCGTTCCCGCCCGACTTTGTCGTTCCCCTTTCGACAGCCGACATTCCGCCGGCGGAGGTCGTGACGCGTTCGCTGTTCCCCAACGTCACAGTCGTCGGCGTCGATGAACAAGGGGTCAAGTATCAGTCGCGGGTTTCGCTCTCCGGTGTGCCGCTTCTGGGCGCGACCGACGGCGGCACCGCCGTCGCCACGTCCGCCGTACTCATCGCGTTACTGCTCCCCGCCGTACAGCAGGCGCGCGAAGCGGCGCGGCGAACGCAGTCGAAGAACAACATGAAGCAGATCATGCTGGCCCTGCACAATTATCATGATACGTTCGGCCATTTCCCGGAGGGGACGCATCCCAACGAGGCGCTCGCACCGGAGGAGCGACTGAGTTGGCAGGTGAAGATTCTCCCGTTCCTGGACCAAGCCAATCTATACAATCAGATCGACATGGACTCCGGTTGGGAAGCGGACGACAACCAGCAGTCTCTCCAGATAATGATTCCCACGTTCCTCAATCCCAGCGTTCCGGAACACCCGTTCGATGACGCCGGTTATTCCATGACGCACTACATCGGGCTGGGCGGCCTGGGTGAAGACGGGCCGGAACTTCCGGTGGACGACAAGAAGGCAGGATTCTTCGGTTACGACCGTGTGACAAATATCCGCGACATCACCGACGGTTCATCGAACACGATGGCGATTGCGGACGGGAACGACCACGGCCCATGGGGCGCGGGCGGTCATGCGACGATTCGCCCCCTCACGGAGCAACCCTATATCAACGGTCCCGATGGGATTGGTGGACCGCATGCAGGCGGCATCAGCATCGGCATGGCGGACGGCTCAGTCCGGTTCTTAAGTGAGAACATTGATCCGGCGGTCATGGAAGCTCTGGTGACGATTCGCGGCGGCGAAGTGATCGGCGATTTTTAGACGACTTTCGGGCCAGTCCATTCGCTGAGAACGGGCGCATGGCAATCCCGTTTGATGAGCGTTCGATGTCTGGTCGTGCTGCAGTCCGCAATCCCGCGCGGCATGCGTTCGGTCTCACGCGTGCCGCACGGAGATTCTTTGCCACCGTGTTGGGGGTGTCACTGCTCGCCGCATTGACTGAGGCGGCTGTTTCGCGCGCACCGGGTCTGGCGCCACGCGCTCCGGAGATCTTTCCTCCGGCCTTCTGGATCAGCAGCGGCCTGCTCCTTGGGGGAAGCATCCTGATCTCCCGGGCGCTGGGTTACGTGCGGAGGGAGAAGCAGGGCCCATTCCGCTGGACGCTGGTGACGACACTGGTCGTCGGTGCGCTGTTCGTGGGAGTTCAAAGCTTTGGACTGTGGACGCTCATGCCTCACGATCGTACGCCCCAGGCCGCTCAGGCGGGTGTCAATGCGTTTGTGCTGATGTTGGCCGCGCTGCACGCGTTGCACTTTGTGGTGGCGGTGCTGTTCCTCAGCTTTGTGACGGTGCGGGCCTTCGACGACCGGTACGATCACGAGTATCATTGGGGGGTGACGGTCTGCGCCTGGTTCTGGCACGCATTGGGCGTGGTGTGGATCGGCATTCTGGCCGTGTTTGCAATCGTCGCCGCATGAACTACAGGGATCAGAACCGTCACGCCTGGGACCGGCTCGCGACCAATGACAGCCAGTTCACCTGCGTCGCGACCGATGAGGAATGCGCGCAGCCGCTCGTCACGCTCGATTCGCGGGGGTGGTTGCCGGGATCGGTCCGTGGACTCGACGTACTCTGTCTGGCCTCCGGCGGCGGTTGGCAGGCGATTCTCTATGCGGTGGCGGGAGCTAACGTCACCGTGGTCGACCTGAGTCCCGCCATGCTGC
>JAHBXU010000623.1 GCA_019636315.1 Planctomycetaceae bacterium
TCCTGCACTCTTCCCGATTTGCCGCTCACGTGGTGACTCATCTGTTGCTGCGAACACGCGAGGGCCAATGGTCCTGATCCGCGAAACGGCGAACGCGAGAGTTTACAAGGCGATTCTGGGCTGGCAGAATGGCGAACACTTCTGCAGAATGCGACAAAGACGTCCGCTCCGTGCGCATCGAAGATGCGCACTTGATGGAGATGTTCGGACGTTCGACAGGCCCACCGACCGGGAGTCAGCCGCCAGCAATGATCGTACGAACTGTCTGCGTTTTTCTGGCGGGGCTGGTCCTCGGAATCGCCCCCTCCACTGGCTGTATTGCGGGAGAGGCCAAGATTACGCTCGATTCGGGCGATAAAGTTGTGCTCATTGGCAACACGCTCGCGGAGCGGATGCAGCACTTTGGTCACTGGGAAACGCTGCTGCACAGTCGCTTTCCCGATCAACACCTGGTCGTGCGGAACCTCGGCTGGTCTGCGGATACCATCACGACGCGTCTCCGTTCGCTCAACTTTCAGGACCACGGTCATACGCTGCTCGATCATCAGCCGGACGTGATCCTGGCGTTCTTCGGGTTCAACGAATCGTTCGCAGGCCCGTCCGGACTGGAGCAATTCCAACAGGATCTGGCGACATTCATCACGGATGTGCGCACACTGAAGTATCCGCATCAGACGTTCGCCCGCGGCGGTGGGGAGTGGGAGGTCAAGGACGGCACGGGACAGGCGATGAAGACGCCGCAACTCGTCTTGATCTCGCCAATTGCCAATGAGAATCTGCCGGACCGGCACATTTTCGCGGCGGATCGGAACAATGAGAACCTCCGTCTGTACACGGACGCAATGCGGAATGTTGCTGCGACTCACCAGGTGCCGTTTGTCGATCTGTTCACGCCCACGCAATCTCTTTTTTCACAATCCCCGCCGCCGTTGACAATCAATGGTTGCCATTTGAACGCGGCGGGCGACGCCCGGGTTGCAGCGATTCTGGATGTCGAACTCTTCGGAGTGCGACCGAAGTCCGCCCTGTCGGCCGAAAAACTGGCGGCGCTGCAGGCCGCCGTACAGGAGAAGAACCTGCAACACTGGTACGACTTTCGGGCGGTGAACGGGTATTACATCTATGGCGACCGCAAGGCGCCGTTCGGAATTGTCAATTTCCCTGCGGAGTTCGCCAAACTCCGCAACATGGTGGCCAGACGGGATGAGTGGATTTGGAGCCTGGCCCAGGGGCAGCAGGCGCCGTCTCCCGTTGACGACTCCGACACGGGCGAGTTCGTTGAGATCGAGACCAACTTTACGAATGAAGTGCACATCACGTCGCCGGAGGAAGCGCTTCAGCAGTTCACGCTGCGTGATGGATTCGAGATTCAGCTGGTCGCCTCGGAAGTCGATTTTCCGGACCTGAAGAACCCTGTGCAGATGACGTTCGACGCGCGCGGACGCCTCTGGGTGACGACGATGGAGTCGTATCCCATGTACACGCCCGGCACGCCGGTGAATGACAAGGTGTTGATCTTTGAGGATGTTGACCGGGACGGTCGCATGGACAAGCAGACCGTTTTTGCTGATGGTCTGCATGTTCCGACGGGCATCGAACTGGGCGACGGCGGCGCCTACGTCGCCGCGCAGCCCGATTTGATGTTCCTGCCGGACGCCGACGGCGACGATCGGGCCGATGAGCAGCGCCGGATTCTGCATGGATTCGATTCGGGCGACTCGCACCACTCGATCAGTGCCTTTGAATGGGGACCGGGCGGCGAGCTGTATTTTCAGGAAGGGACGTTTCACCATTCCCAGATCGAAACGCCCTACGGTCCGCAGCGGCTGGCGAATGCCGGCATCTTTCGCTACGAGCCTCGCACGGACAAGCTGAGCGTGTTCGTGAGCTACTCGTTCGCCAATCCGTGGGGACATGTGTTTGATCGCTGGGGGCAGGATTTTGTTGCGGATGCGTCGGGAGGGGCAAACTACTTTGCAGCCGCGTTCTCCGGGGACGTCGATTTTCCGCGCAAGCATCCAAATCTGAAGCAGTTTCTCGTCAAACAATGGCGGCCGACCGCTGGTTGCGAATTCGTCTCCAGTCGCAACTTTCCAGAGGACATGCAGGGAGATTACCTGCTGAATAACTGCATTGGATTTCAGGGAGTTCTGCAGTATCGGATGCGTGACGACGGGTCGGGCTTTGCCGCTGATCCGGTGGAACCATTGCTCCGTTCGAGCGATTTGAATTTCCGCCCGGTCGACCTGCAGTTCGGACCGGACGGTGCGTTGTATCTGATCGACTGGTTCAATCCGCTGATCGGCCACATGCAGCATTCGATCCGTGATCCGATTCGAGACACAACACATGGACGGATCTGGCGTGTTGTGTATACGGGACGTCCGCTTGTTGAACCGGCGCTGATTGCCGGACAACCGATTCCAGTGCTGCTCGACCTCCTTAAAGCGTATGAGGACCGGACGCGGTATCGTGTGCGGCGGGAACTTCGAGAGCGGCCGACCGCGGAGGTTGTCGCGGCCGTGGATCAGTGGACGTCCGGGCTGAAGGCGGACGATCCGCAGACGCCGCCGCTCAAACTCGAAGCCCTCTGGGTCAAGCAGCATCACGACGTCGTGGATTCGGAACTGCTCAACCAACTGCTGCAATGTGGTGACTATCGCGTGCGTGCGGCGGCGACCCGCGTACTGTGCTACTGGAGCGATCGGATCGATGATCCGCTCCTGCTGCTCCAGGCCCGTGTCAACGACGATCATCCGCGCGTCCGACTGGAAGCCGTCAGGGCCCTCAGTTTCTTTCGCGGACCGGAAGCACAAGCGGCACTGGACATCGCTGCGGAAGTCCTGCTGCTCGAAATGGATGAGTACCTGGACTATACGCTCACGGAGACCAACGCGACCTTGGAAGGTCGCCTTTCCCACTGAGTGGGCCACCGGTTTGCCAACGAGGGTGAGTCATTTTGGCTGATGAACTTGATAAGTTGTTTCCGCTCGTCTCGACGTCGTTTGAACGATACATGCTCGCGGACGATCGGCCCAGCCATCCGATGGCGGCCTTTATGGAGATCGATGTCCGCGGCCGGGTGCAAACTGAACTGCTGCTGAAGGCCTTCGACCTGGCGGTTGATCGGCACCCGCTGCTCAGGGCCTGCACCCAGCCCGATCGCTGGGGCCGGCCCCTTTGGCAATTGACGTCGCCGCGCTCGCCCGACGTCGCCGGTTGGGGCGTCCCCCTGACCTGTTCCGATGCAGAGGGAGGAGGCGAACAGTTCGACATGCGTGCCGGAACGGGCATGCGCACGTGGATCCGTCAGGCGGTCGATCGCACACACATTACTATCCAGGTGCATCACGCCTGCAGCGACGCGGTGGGCAAATTGACGTTTCTCTCCGACTGGTTGTCGCTGTATACACAACTGGAAGGATCCGATCCCGCGCGTCCGTTAC
>JAHBXU010000624.1 GCA_019636315.1 Planctomycetaceae bacterium
CCCGCAAAGCACAAGAGCACGGGGGCCACGGAGACCATATACCGCTCATAATTGGGCGGCGGCTTCGACGGCGAGAGTTCCTGAACGAAGTAGAACATTAGCACATAACCAGCGAGCAGCTTCCATTCCAGCGTGGCGTTCCGCCAATGCACGAGCGTGCTCCCGAGCCCCAGCAACCCTGCGATTGACAGCGGCGCCGTCAACCCCGGGACGATTCCCCATCGCCAGTAAAAGGTGCACCAGTAGTCGATCGCGCGGATCGCTATCGATGGCTCGGCGATCTGCCGTGCATCATGCTGGATGCCGCGCTGGAAGCCCTCCAGATCAGCCAGTAATGGCAGGTTGACCAGAAGAAACACGTCAACCGCGATAAATGCGGCGACGCCACCCAGCAGATACACACTCTTGCGGTTCCGATGAGGGATCATCAACGGAAACACGACATAGAACGGAACCAACAGCCCAGCCTTGTATTGGCTCGCTCCTGCCAGGCCCGTGGTAATGCCCAGCACCACCGCACGCGCGAGTGTCGGCTGCTTCAAGAACCTAAGGTAGGCCGACAGCGAGGCGACGGCCCACGCGGCGAACAGAACATCCTCCTTTAGGTAATGCGCGTGCATCACCGTGATCGGCGAGAACCCGACAGCGGCTGCGATCATCAGGCTGTACGACGGACCCGTCAGTTGCCGCGCCAGCCAATACGTCGCGACGACGAGCAGCACCGCCGCCAGAGCCGTCGTCGTGCGGCCCAGCACGGCGATGTCGAGTGGATCCTCCAGTCGCAACAGCCCGTTCGCGGCCCGCGCGATCTGCAGCATCAAAATCGGATGGTGGAAATCCTGATCTCCCTCCTGGATGAACAGGACCTTCTTCGGCTCGTCGTAGTGGTAGCCGAGCGGAAAGTCGTTGTTCCACAGGTAGAGATTAAGTGCCGCGGTCAGCAGAACAAACAGCACTGCCGTGTGGGACTGGGGCGCCTCCACGGGACTAATTCCCCACTTCGAGCGTCACCTGGCCGTCCCGGCGGTTCCCCAGATTGCGATACAACTGTGCGTCGATTTCATAGCCGATCGACCGCACGGAGCCGTCGCACAACAGGAAGTGGCACGCCTGCTCGTGAGCCGCGCCAAACACCGACTTGTCATCGACCCGCGCCCAGTCCGGAATCGGCGGGTCGGCCGTCCAGCGGCGGACGTCCGCGTCGTCACCCACAAACATCGTCTGGTCGTCCCCCAGAGACGTCCCCGTATCATACAGGTCCAGGCTGACCGATTTTTCGCCGATCAGAATGGTGTTGCTCAGCCCGTCGGTGATGTCCCGGTCCCGCACGCGGCTGCGGACGAACGCCAGCCCCGTAAACGCCTTGAGGTCCGGCCACTCATAGGCCGCGAGATCGGCCGGCTGGTCGCTCGCCGGACCGGGACCGGCGTCAAGCGGCGCGTCCCCCGCGTTGATCGCGTAGTCGCTCTTGGCGGCGCTGGCCGTCTTCGGCGAATTCACCGGTGCCGGCTCGTCCGCCCAGGGATAGACCGTCGCCGCGCGGCGGCTGGGACAGTGAAACACCGCCAGCGGCGTCTGCAGCCAGCGTGGATCGGCCCCGGTCCCTCCGCTGGCCAGGTCGCGCACGTTGTTCGCCTCGATGAACGGCAGGATGTTGAACACCCAGCCCCCCGGCTGCTTCTCGCCGTACCCCCGCGCGGCGTCCCCCACCCACTGGTAGCCCCAACCGTCCGTGGGGAAGTGCCCGTGGACGTCGAGATGATTATGCGCGGCGATCCCCAGTTGCTTGAGATGATTGCGGCACTGCACCCGCCGCGCCGACTCCCGCGCCTCCTGCACCGCGGGGAGCAGCAGCGCAATCAACAGCGAGATGACCCACAGCACGACCAGCAGTTCGATGAGCGTAAAGCCCCCGCGAACCGGAACCTGCCGACAATATTGACGCACGCACAACATCGCAGCACTCAATGAGGAGGTCCAGTCAAGTAGGTCAGGCACCCCTGTGCCTGACTCCGGTGTTAGGGTTCGTCAACGACTGGCCGCCGGAGATATGTCACCACCGTGAAAAAAGAACGTGCCACCAGGGAGCTTGCCGCGACGATATTGCGGCATGACCACAGACGATCAATCGCCGCCCCAAAAGTCAGGCACGGAGTGCCTGACCTACCAGGCTCAATGACGTCCGGTATTCAGTTAGTTGATGATACCAGACAGGCGACGGGCACTCGAATCTTTGCTCCCTCCTCGAGTTCGATCGCCAGAAATCCTGCCCGGCCCTGGTCGAGCGACGCTCCCTCTTCGATTTCCACGGTGTAGCGTCGTTCCAAGGGTAAGGACGAATCCGTTTCGATCACCATGAGGCCGGGAAGGTTCTGTAATTCGACGGAGGAGATGGACAGCGGCGATGCCGAGTCCAGCGCGCGAAGGTGCAGCTCTGCACTCTTGTTATCCGTCGCGCGGACGATCAGAGCTTTCGGTGAGTATTCGATGGCGGGTGTGACCTGTCCGGAAAGTTGCACAACAGTGGGATCGGACTCCTTTGGCAGGTTCGTGACGAACTCCAGTTTTCGGCCGAATGACGCCGCAGGAGAGTCTTTCGCAGCAGTTATCTGTACGTGCACGACCGCGTCATAGGGACCGGCATGCGGCCAGCGGGTCGCATTCTCCCGAGGGATGTCGCGGAGATACTCCACCTCCCACGTGAGGTCCGCTTTCACTTCGCGGCTCGTTTCAGAGATATGCACGTCTTCGACGGTCAGCGGATCGCCGGCGCGTGTGCCGCGGATAATGACGTCGAATGTGCGTTTGTCGCCGCGCATGATCGGGCCGAGATTGGAATACTGCGGAATCACGGCCGGACCGTTGAATACGTCGCCGGAGAAGTACAGCGACATCCGCCTGGTGACCGGGCCGGTCGCCTCGACGACGACCTTTTCTGAGACGAGTCCCTTTCTGTCTCCCAGGCGAACTTCGCATTCCACGGTCCCGACTCCGCCTGCGGGAATGATCTGTTCATTCGGAGTGGCCGTCGTGCAGCCACAGCTTTTGTCGACGACCGCCAGTTTGAGTTCCTGGTCGCTCCGGTTTTCGATGTCGAACGAGCAGGTGACGGTCGGTTCGTTCACCAGGATGCCGAAGTTCTGCCAGCAGTTGTTGACATAGACGGGACTTTCGGAGTTTGCCGGAGGTGCCAGCAGCAACACCGCGCCGTCCGACCAGCGTTTCGTCATCTCGGCTTCGTCCCACCAGAACGCCGTGCCGTCCACATCGAACACCTGCACGGCCCCGACTTTCTCCGGGTTCTGCTCGCGCGGGTCGACCGCGACGAAGTGATCGTTCGCCAGATGGACGACGCACGGCTGTTTCTGGCGGAGTAGTTCTTCCCAGGTGATGCGGAGCAGCGTTGCCTGCAGGCCCATGTGCTCGTCGGCGAGCCGGACGA
>JAHBXU010000625.1 GCA_019636315.1 Planctomycetaceae bacterium
GGTTCGTCCCGAGCAAGAGGGGGACGGGCGGGCCAGAGGGGTGTCGCGCGTGAGATGCGTGGCACCAGGAACAAGAGCAGCATCCGGCGACGTCGATGTCACCAGGATGCTTCGCGGGGAGTCAGACCGTAGTTACCTGCGTCATGATGTCAAATCTGAGTGGTCTGCTCATCGCCCCCGGGATTGCTCTTACAGAGGATACTGGCTCACTCCCTGCGGACGAGCCTGGTTGTTTCCGGCGCGGCTCGCCAAGTCGGCCGGTTGGCCAGCGGCTGCCAGTCGGATTGCCATCTGAATATCACCGTCACGTTCCGGTGCGAACTCCAGTCCGGCACTCGCGGCCGGGACGCTCACATCGGGGATGACGCCCGCACCAGCCATTTCTCGTCCGCTCGGAGCGTAGAACTTGGCAGTGGTCAGTTTCAGTTCGCCGGTCGCGCTCCGCAGGGGGAAGTGCGTCTGCACCGTTCCCTTACCGTAGGACCGCCGTCCGACGATCACCCCACGCTGATTGTCCTGGATGGCCGCCGCAAAAATCTCGCTGGCGCTGGCACTGTTCTCGTCGATTAGCACCACCAGCGGCACCTTCCACGTCCGGTCAAACGTCGCCCGTTCGTTGGTGTTGTCCTCCGCCGTGCGGCCCTTGGTTGAAACGATCGAGCCCTGGGCGATGAACTTGTTCGAGATCTCGATGGCCGCCGTGAGCAGGCCGCCCGGGTTGCCCCGCAGGTCGAACACGAGCGTCTGCATGCCTTCCTGATACAGTTTCCACAACGCCTTCTCCAGATCGGCCGCCGAAGATTCGGAAAACTGCTTCAAGCGGATGTAACCAATCTTCTGCTGCGGATCGATGATCTGCACTCCCGTGACGCTGCCGACGTACACGCTCCGTCGCTGCAAGGTGACGGTGCCGTTTCGACCGTCGCGGACCACGTTCAGGTGCACGCTGGATCCGGCCGGTCCGGTGATCAGATCAGCCGCCTGATTGAGGCTCATCCCTCGGATCGACTGATTGTTGATCGCCACGATGATGTCTCCCCGCTGGAGCTTGGCCGCCTGGGCCGGTCCCCCGTCCACGACGCCGACAATCTGCAGGCCGTCGCTGTGGGACTTCAGTTCGACACCGATTCCCACAATGCGTTCCTCAAGGGACGCGCTGGGCCGCTGGGCCGTTTCCGCCGGGACGAACGCCGAGTACTGATCAAGGGAGTCAATGGTTCCGTTGATGAACTCCAGGGCTGTGGCTTCCATGGGGATGCCCAACGACCGGTTCAAAAGGCTCGCCGCATACTGCATCACGCTGACTGCTTCCTGAGCACTCCGCGCCGGCTGACGGCTGGCGAGACTCGTCAACTCGGCCTGAGCCTGACGCACGTTGGCCGAATTGCCGTTCGCCCGCACGGCCTGCAGGAAGGTGGGGTTCTCAATCGCCCGAGACAGGTTGGACAGGGCCCGCTGCGTCCGTTGCTCGTAAGAGAGCGGACTGACGTGCCGCTGATCAATGAGCCGGGACATTTCTGTGTACAGCGACGTCAACTGGCTCATGGAGGTCGAGCTCAGAAAACGCAGCATACGGGGATCGGTGTAACGCTGAGCCAGTTCCTCGTCGATCGTCGGCTGCCGCAGCGACGGGACGGTCTCCGTCGGGACAGACGGGGTGTTCTGGAAGAGCTCCTCGAACCGCGGGGTATTGTTGACCGGCGGATTCCAGTTGCCGTTCGACGGAAGAACGAGGTTCGGCTGCGTGGCCGGGTTGTACGACGGGGTGAATGACCCGTTGTGGGCCGGGGCGTTCTGCGTTCCCATGCCGGGGACGAGGGCCAGGCGAAGATCCGATTCGTTACCGAAACTCCGCAGAGGAAGCACGGCAAGGGTGGTGAACAGTCCGAACGCCAGAGCCCAGAGGCGGGCGCCCGACTTCTTGTGGGGGGATGCAGTCTTCATGAGAGGATTCCTTTCACTGGAGCCTTCGCCGGCTTGATGTGGCGAAGAGAGGTTTTTGTCGAACTTGCACGATTGCCTTGAAGTGGTTCAGACCAACAAGACGTGTCGCAGAGACTTGCCGGCGACCCCGTCATCTTCGGGGCTCGACTCTTGAGGACCGGCGAGTTCCCCGCGGCGGACGCGAACCGCACCCGGAGCCTCAATACCGATCTTCACTTTGCCTTTCCCGGTCGAGATCACCTTGATGACAACCTCTTGGCCGATGTGGATGGTTTCATTTTTCTTGCGAGTCAGAACGAGCATTTTCGGGCTCCTTGTTTATCACTTTCCTGTGGTCGGCCGCGTTGATTACGCTTTCTGTGTGTCATCCGTATGAACCACTCTGCCGTGTCGCGTGTGCGACAGTTTCCCCTTATGCACGCCGCGTGCCGAATGTGGTGTTCAATATTGGCGATATGATGCAAGTTGTTTTTTGGTATTCATTTGATTCATTTTCCGTTGTGTGGATCCATCGGTTGTGGGAAACTTTAAGGATCAGAAACCGATAAAACTTGCTATTGACACCTTGTCATTCCGACAATCCGATGACGCCGGGTGCTGTCTCAGTGATGACAGGCAGGTTCTGCCGGACGTTCTGGAATGATTGAATCGGTCCTCGCGACCCGGAAACTCATCAGGATGACGACGCAGGTTCCCCCGAGGTTCGTCGCTTTCATTCGCGAACTCAATGTCGATCGACGCCACGTCAACACCGATCGCACAACTCCGAGTTCGCATGCTTGGCCATTTCTCCCCTGACGGGCACAATGGTGGACCACGCTGATCGGCTCCGCATCTCGAACTCAGCAGGCAGGACGTCATGTCACAGACTTATCGCGTCGCCGTCTTCGGCCGCACGGGGCGGGGAAACTATGGTCACGGACTCGATATCTGCTGGCTCGACCATCCGAGAACGAAGGTCGTGGCTGTTGCCGACGACGATGCGGAAGGCCGCGCACAAGCCGCGAAACGGTTGAATGTCGAGCAGTCGTTCGACGACTACCGCCGTATGCTCGACGAGGTCCGACCCGACATCTTCGCGATTTGCTCCCGGTGGGTGGATCAGCACCGGGATGCCGCCGTTGCCGCCGGGGAGCGGGGCATTCACGTCTTCATGGAAAAGCCATTCTGCCGCACGCCCGCGGAAGCAGACGAGATCATCGCCGCCTGCGAGCGCACGCATACCAGACTGGCGATCGCCCATCCCACGCGGTACAGCCCGATTGTCGGAACAGTCCGCCGCTTACTGCGAGATGGAGCAATTGGTCGCGTGCTCGAGTTGCGGGCCCGCGGCAAGGAGGACCGCCGCGGCGGCGGCGAAGACCTGTGGGTGCTCGGCTCGCATATGCTTGATCTGTCGCTCGCGCTCAACTTCGACCCGGTGTGGTGTTTCGCCAGCGTTTTGCAGGACGGGGAACCGCTCCGGCGCGAACATGTCAGCGACGGCGCCGAGGGAC
>JAHBXU010000626.1 GCA_019636315.1 Planctomycetaceae bacterium
CGGAACGGTCCCACCGGGGCGCACGCGCGCGCTGCTGACGCTGGAGACCAACGATCCGGAATTCCGGAAGTTGCATATTCCCGTGCTGGTCGACGGGCCGTCGACGATTCAGCAGACGAGCGGCGAGGTCATCGGTCCGTCAGCTCCACATACACCTTGAGGGCCGACTTGTCCTCCGTCAGCAACCGCATGACCTCTGCGTAATTCTCAATTCCCTGCACCGGATGGGTAAGGATCCTCTCCGTCACGCCGGGGAACGTGACCTCG
Organism: Planctomycetaceae bacterium; assembly: GCA_019636315.1. GTDB lineage: Bacteria > Planctomycetota > Planctomycetia > Planctomycetales > Planctomycetaceae > JAHBXU01. The sequence goes on from JAHBXU010000626.1 coordinate 268, forward strand.
GCGAGCGCGAGCGCCGACAGGCCCTGCTCGAAGTGATGCCGGTTGCCATTGACCGTGCCGACCAGCAGCTTGTTGCCCAGCACCCAGGAGAAGTTGATCTTGTCCGACGGGATTTCAAGCAACTCGTCGCCGGCGGTCACGCTGGTCCACACGAGCGCCCCGTTGAGATTAAGCACCTCCATGCACTCGAAGGCGACGCGGCTGTTGCCGGTCGCTTCCACGATGAGGTCCGGCTTGCCGACCTGACGCGCGAGCTCTCGTATGGGCGTCTCCTGTGTGCTGACGTACCGAGCACCGTACGCTTCGACAATTTCCTGCTTCAATCCGGGATTCGGCGTGCGGGCGAGGACGTAGACGTCCAGCCCCCGTAGGCGCAGCATCATGGCGGTCAACAGGCCGATTTGCCCCGCACCCGTCACGAACGCCGTCCGGGGCCTCCAGACCTGCAAACGCGACTGCGCAAGATACGCCTGCTCAATGCCCTTGGCGCACACGCTGGCCGGTTCCGACAGCACGCCCAGATGGGCCAATCCGACCGGAACCTTGACGATGAATTCGGCGTCGTCGACAAACCGCTCGCTCAGGAACCCATGCAGCAGGTTGATGCCCCGCTCGTAATAGGTCTCATCGCTGGTGATGTCGTTGCGGCCGATGCGGTCATATAGCGTGCTGCCCGGTCGCCGGACGGTGCACGTGCAATAGTCTCCGGGGCGAACGTGCGTCACCTGAGGACCGACCTCTTCCACCACTCCAAACACCTCGTGGCCGAGGACGAGAAACGAATCTCCGGGCGGCGCGGCCCCATATAAGGCCGCATCGATCTCCGCATCGGTTGCATCCACGCCGACCCGCAGGGTGCGTACCAGGACGCCGCGGCCATCGGGGACGTCCGACAGCCGTGGCGAAGGGATCTCCGCCACATGGGCGCTCTTGGGGACACCAGGTCGAACTGCCAACGCCTTCATTGCGCACTCCTGAGCGATTCGAGGCTCTCTGTTTTCTATTCGTCGGGGGAGCCGCATCATCGCGTGCCCGCGGCGCATTTTTCAAGCGGCCGCCGGTCCACGGGATTCCCGGCGTTGGTCCAATCGAAGGAGGACATCGGAGTCGCGATCGTCCACAATCGGCCGTTGGCGTGTTTGAAAATCGCGAAGCCCGTCGCGATACCAACTCAACGCGGCTATGTCAGACGCCCCCACCACGGTCGAGAGATTGCCGATTCCCGGCGACCGTAACGCGGAGGCTGGATGCAGAGCACAGAAGCAGTATTCGCGATTTTATGCCTGGCGCGTTCGCTGTTGGATGGGCCGCCGTTTGCTCACGGGAGAGGCGGCTTTGCCCTTGGACAGTTTCGTGGGCGCGTGACAGGGACTGCCGCATCGACACGAGTTGGCGCCACAGTTCGTCGGCATGCTCCAGGCCAATGAAGAATCGAGAAGGCCGCTATTTCTTCGGGGACTGCACACGATATGATTCGCCGGTCCCGCGTCCGACCCGGTGCTGCATCTGGCCCAGACGTCGGTTCCGCTGAACCCGGAACATACGCAATCCCTGGTGATGGCCTGAAAGGCCCAGGAAATGCGCCTTGTCGCGTCACCGCACCCGGCGTTGCTCCCGATAGCTGCGATCATCAGATATCGTCGGAAGTTCGGGAACGAGAGAAATCTTGAAAGCGATCGTCCAGCGAATGGAAGTGAATGACTGATGACCCACCAGCGTCTCCAGACCGGCGTGACAAGACTCGATGAACTGCTCGGCGGGGGATTGCTTCCGGGCACGCTGACAGTCGTGCTGGGAGCGACCGGAATCGGCAAGACGCAGTTGGGCCTGCAGTTCGCCCAGCAGGGACTGGCCCAGGAGGGGGAGCGCGGGATTCTGTTCGACATGTCGTCGCGAGGCGATTCGCAGAACCATGCCGCATATGCGCAGCGATTGTTCGATTGGACGCTGCAGGAGGCCGATCCGGCGGATCGCGCGGCCGAGAGCATTTGGAGCCGCGATTCCGGACGCTCAGATTCGCTGCATTTGTTCCGTCAGGCCGGCCGCCGTGTCACGCTCAGCGATCTGGATTTCGACCAGCAGCGGGAATGGAAGGCCGACATGAATCGCAAGCTTGAGCGGACGATCCGCTTTTTTTATGGGAACTTCATTCATGGGGTCCGCCGCTGCATCATCGACGGGATTGAGCCGACCGATCGCGCGAGCGACTCGTTCCAGTTTGAACTGTTTGAGTACATCTCGCATCAGATTCTCCGCAAGGATTGCGAATGGGTGGCCCGGGACCTGTTTCGCGAGCGATTTCGCGACAACGCGGCGGACGTTCAATCCCATCCCTATCACATCGAGGACATCGGGGGCCTGCTGTTGTGTACATCAAAGGAGGTCCTGCTCGACGATTTGCTTACGCGACCGCTCGAATCGGGCGACGTGCTCTCGAATGCCAATACGATCATTCTCATGGGCAAAGTCCGCAATGGTTCGCGAATGGAACGGGCCCTGCACGTCGCCAAGCACCGCGGCAGCGCATGTGACGACGGCATCCATACGTTTCAAGTGGAACAGCAGGGGATCGTCCTGACCGATGGCTGATCGTTCGGCAGGATCTGCCGAAATCGCCAGATGGCTCGGATAGTTTCAAGTCTCGGCTCCCGCGGCGTCGATAGCGGCGATATGCCGCGCGCAGATGTATGTTGTGCCGCGCGCAGCTCACCGGGCCGGACGACGCCCAGACCGGGGAGCCGCCCCCTGGTGGTCGGGATGAATTCGACCATGACCAAAGTACATCTGATGGACTCTCTCTTGGCGCGATTCCTGCGGGACTGGCCGCGGAGCCGACGCAGGCTCGGCCTCTCGCTTGGCGTGCTGCTCGGCCTGTTTGCGGCAGCGCAGCACGCGGATGCCGATCCCGTATTCACCAACCGTGGACGGTTCCGCATCCCCTACCAGCTCGATACGGAAGAGATCAAGCGGCTCGGTGCGTCGGAGATTCAGCTCCATGTGTCGACAGATAGCGGTCGCACCTGGCGGCACGTCGATTCCGTGCCGCCCGTCGAAGGAAAGTTCACATTTGACGCCACCAGCGACGGAGCTTATGCGTTCGCCGTTCGCACGGTTGATCGGCGGGGCAATCTGCATCCGTCCGGGCCGCTGACGCCCAGTCTGCAGGTCACCG
>JAHBXU010000627.1 GCA_019636315.1 Planctomycetaceae bacterium
TCGATCCGCTGGCACACCTCCAGGAATACTTCGGGCGCACGACCGACAGGCTCACGCTCTATTGCTGGTACATGGGACAGAAATGGGCCGACACGGACGTTCCCTGGCACTATGCCCTTGTGATGTTCGCAGTGACCGTGCCGCTGGGATTGCACGCTCTGGGCGTGCTGGGAATGATCTCAGGGAGCCGCGATTCTGAACACCGCAGCGAGGGGAGTGAGTCGCGCAATCGCCCGCATCGCCAATTTGCCGTCGTCCGTGATTTCCTCACACGCACCCCGTTGGGCGGTTCCGCACGACTTCAACTTGTCGCACTCAACGTCGTCTGGCCGCTCGTCTTCTTTGCGCTGCCGGGCATCACCGTCTATGACGGTGCGCGGCTCTTTCTGATGGTATTTCCACTGTGGACCGTGTTCATCGGCCGCGGCGGCCAGTCACTCTGGAATGATATCGCAGCGCGCGGGAACACCAGAGTGGCGACATCGGTCGTCGCGTTGGTTCTGGCACTTCAGTCCTACGGCGTCGTCACGATGCACCCCGTCCAGCTCAGCTACTACAACGTGCTGGTCGGCGGACTGCGCGGCGCCAGCCGCCTTGGCTTTGAGACGACCTATTGGGGCGACAGTGTGACCCGTTCATTGCTGAACCAGGTTCAGCCGGAATGGGCGCATGGTCCCGTTTATTTCGCACCTGTATTGCACCCCTTCCAACTCGCCGAGCTTCAAACTCAGGCGCCAGAATTGCTCGTGCAGCTTGTCCCTTTCGACGAAGCCCATGCCTGGAACGCCCGCCGGCTGGTTGTGTTCCGCCGCCGCGCGGACTCCTGGCCGTCACTGACGCCGGCCCCTCCCGACAGCGTCCGACGCGCGGACGTGACGCGCCAAGGCGTGGAACTTTCGGGGTTCTACGAAATCGGTCGGGGCGCCTTCGGTGAAGAACCGCCGGGAATGTTGGGACAGTTGTCGTCTGGTCACGCTCAGTGAACCAGGCTCCATTCCTCACGGGGCTGCGTCGAGTCGTCGGAGAGGTTCATTGTCGGCGCGAGGTCGTCAAGACGCTGCGGCGATGCGCACAGGTCGAACACAGAATCCACCACGAGGTCCGGGCGATAGGCGTAACGATCCAGGTCTTCCTGCCGCGTTCCCCCCGACAGCACCAGAACGGTGCGGTAACCCATCTGCACCCCGCCCAGAATATCAGTTTCCATCGTATCGCCGACCATGATGGTCTCGGAGGTCGCAAGTCCCAACTCTTTCCGCGCCTCCCGCATCATGAGCGGACTGGGTTTGCCCACGCTGAGCGCCTTGAAGCCCGTCGCCGCCTCCAGATAGGCGACCGTCGCTCCGCAGCCGGGACGAATGCCGTCCTTTGTGGGGCAGTTGGGGTCCATATTCGTGGCAATCAGCTTGGCTCCATCCTGGATCAATTGCACGGCCGTTTCCAACATCTCCAGGTTGACCGTGCGGCCTTCTCCCACCACGACATAGTCCGGTGCGTGGTCAACGATCGAGAATCCGTTGGCGTGCATCGCGTTGAGCAGTCCGCCTTCACCAATCACGAAGGCGGTGCCGCCGGGCGTCTGCTTGGCGAGAAACCGGGCTGTGGCGATCGCACATGTAAAGACGTGCTTCTCCTGAGCCGGAATGCCCATGCGGACCAGCTTGGTTGCGACATCCCGTCGTGTCCGCTGACTGTTGTTCGTCAGAAACAGAAACGGCAGCCGCCGGCTCATGAGCGCCTTGATGAAGACATCCGCGCCGGGAATCATCTGGTTGCTGCGGTAGATGACTCCATCCATATCGATCAGAAATCCCTTGGTCATGGTCGCGTTCTCCTCTTGTCGAAGATTCGGTTGAGTTGTGCAACGTGGGCGGAATGCGAGTCGACGCCGCCCGCAAGTGCATCTGGATCTATTGGGCAGTTCACGGCTGTACGAAGCTGTCAGAATGCACGGTCAATATGCAGGAATCGTCCGATCGCGATCACAGGTGACCGGACTGAACGGGGACCGTCAGCGGCGAGCGCGATGCCGAGCAGGAGACATTCGTTTGGTCGTATGGGGACTCAGCAAATGTCTCGTGAATTCATTGCAAAGGGGCGGAAATCGCCCCTCCGATGGCTTCAATGCAACTTTGGTGCCAATGACTGCGGACGTGTGGTTTTCCCGTAAATTGACTGTCGACAGGTTGTCATCCGCCCAACCAATGGGCAGAAACCGCACGCAGTCACAGCAACAATGACACCAATCTCAAGCGTAAAATCAATTCCACCCATTTTGCCGCGGAGCCCTCGACAGTCATGGGCGGAACCAATCGTTACCCGAACTCGCTGGAAACTTGTGGGCCCCCAGCGAAACCAGTACAAGGATTTGAAACCGGGGAACGACAGAGTGGCTTCGTCCCTTTCCTACCCCGTCCAAGGGAGTCAGGGCAGGGACGTTCCGCCGAGCTGACTCGAGATTTGGTGATGGGACCGTCAATTAAGACGTGACAACAACCGATGAGCAACATCACTTGGTCAATCGCCGCAATGACGTTGCTCGCTGCCGGCATGCCTTTCGCCGCCGCGGACGACGTGCGTCAGCCTCCGAATATCGTGTTGATCCTTGTCGACGATCTTGGGTGGGCTGACATCGGCTGCTTCGGGGCCGACCTGCATGAGACGCCGCATATTGATCGGTTGGCCGAGCAGGGCATGAGGTTCACCAGCGGATACGCTGGGGCCCCCGTATGTTCGCCGACGCGGGCGTCAATTATGACGGGCAAGTCGCCAGCCAGGTTGGGATTAACAATCTGGCATGAGAAAGCCAGGAATCCGGGCACATCACCCGGCCCACTGACGCCGCCGCCCAGTCTCGATCATCTGCCGATCGAGGAATTCACGCTGGCGGAAGCCTTGAAGGACCGCGGCTATGCGACGTTTCACGTCGGCAAGTGGCATCTGGGAGATGGAAGCCATTATCCGGAGGCACAGGGATTCGACGTGAACATCGGCGGCACGCACTGGGGGGCGCCGGCGACGTTCTTCTGGCCGTTTGCCGGTTGGTTCGGACGAGAACAGAACGAGTGGCGGTTCGTCCCCGATCTTCCGTTCGGAAAGGCAGGGGATTACCTGACGGATCGACTGACCGATGAGGCGCTCCAGTTAATTGAACGAGCACACGAGGGCCCATTCTTTCTCAATCTCTGGTATCACACCGTCCACACGCCAATCGAAGGAAAGCCGGAGGATGTCCAACGATATGCTGTGACGCCGCGGGAAGGGCTGCATCACCAGAATCCGAACTATGCGGCGATGGTCAAATGCCTCGACGACAACATCGGCCGGATGCTCACGCGATTGGAAGAATTGGGCCTCGACGACAACACGGTTGTCATCTTCACATCGGACAACGGCGGAACAATTGTTGAATATCAGGGGATGCAGGTCACG
>JAHBXU010000628.1 GCA_019636315.1 Planctomycetaceae bacterium
GTCCTTTCATTCGGAGGGATTTCTACTTTCTTGTGAAGTAACCTCAATCCAAGAGATCTTTGAACGGCAATGAGAAGCTTCTCGACAGCCTGCATCGATTCACCCTGATTCGATTGTTCCTTCACTCCACCGGCCGCCATTTCGGCGACGTCCTGAGTTTCTCCCGCGCTGATTGGTCGGCATAGATCCGCGTGAGGCCGCAGCCCTCGCATACGATGACGTCGAAGCTTGCCGCACGGATGAACCCTCCCAGCCCCGGCAGAAGGTCATACGCAGCCCCGCTGATCGATCCTGCATTCGCCGTGAATTGCTCCCCGCCGCATTCGGCGCAGTTCGTCGATGGGCTGTTCATGGCCGCTTGGCTCCAGGTCGTTGCTATGTGAACGGTTGAACTCGATGCCAAGATCGCCGGCCGTGTTTGTGATGCAGACACCCCAACGGTACGATGCGCCCGTGTTGTCAATCGCTCAACCTGAATGGGGCCGTGCAATGATCCTCGCTGAAATCCAACAGGCAACTTACACGGTCACGCAATCGGGAATCGGACTGGGATCGGCAATTGCCGTTGTCTGTTCGTGGCAACGAAACCGGTCGATCCTGTGGGCCATCATCGCCGGTCTACTAACGTGGTTCTACGTCATCTATTTTGCCGTCACGCGCCGGCCGGACGAAATCAGGTAGCCGTGTCGTGATCCCATAGGCCGGGCGCAAGAAAAACCCCCGGCGAGAACCGGGGGCGAAGTGTTACCCAAAGTGTTACCTAAACGCGGTTCGGCCGATGATTGCCGATCAAAAAACGCCTATAAATCAAACGAGCCTGCATTCGCTGAAATTCACCAAACTTCCCCAGCGACCCATTGTCTCGACTGGGGGTCAAAAGGTCGCAGGTTCAAATCCTGTCGTCCCGACTCTAAAACCGCGACGGCTCATCTCAGTGTCTGGGATGAGCCGTATCTGTTTTGATGCGAGCATTTTGCGGTTGATGAGGATCTTTCGGCCCGAAGTTCAAATGAGCGGCGAACCACGCTTGACGAAAACGGCTGCTAGACGTAAAGCCTTAGTTCACCAAGATTTGGCCGGTTCAAATCCTGTCAACACTCTTACCGTGTATGGATCGTGATAACACGACATCCCACCGTCGACCGCCCGCCAGAAGAAGTTCAATCGACATTGCAGTGGCTTTGCATTCACGTTGCGGTCGTGTTGGCAGTCACATTTGGGAAATGCTCCACATGCGATTCTCCGTTGCGCCCGAAATAGATGACGCGGCGACCGGAAATCTGGACGAAGTAGCCGACGCAGCCCGCTACCATCGTCTTCTCAATGAAGTCCAGGTAAGTGTGCTCGTTCCGCTGGCTCTGACGCACGGCAGCTTCTACGGCCGATGCTGAAAACTCCTTTGCCGTTGCATGATGTGGGTGGGGCGTGGCGACAACCCGCGAGTCGCCATCCGCCATGTAGTAGGTGATTTCACTGCGGCTGTAGTCCGCGTGATAACGCTCCACGCCGATTTTGGCGAGCCTGCCGACGATTTCAGGAAAGGCAAACTCCCCGCTCAATGCTCCGTGTGCGCACCCTTGAATAACCCGTGTTTGTTCCGCGTTCATGATTTTTCCTTTGCGATTCGTGCGCCTGATTCAATCCACAGGCAAGTCTTTCCAGCCGTGCCGACGCACGATGTCCTGGAGTAGATTCACCAGCTTGGTTTTCTCTTCTGCCCTCAGATGGCCGAAGAATTCGTGGTCGTTCTCATCGGCAAGCCGAGCCAAGACTGGCACGAGCCGCTTTCCCGCCGCCGTGAGTTCGACGGTTTGAAATCGCCGGTCGCCCTCTGACGCCGAACGCTCTGCCAATTTCTTTCGGTATAGCCGTTCGACAAGTTTGGAAACCGCGCCTCGCGTCATGCCAACGTCTGTCGCTAGCTGGCTCGGATTGGCCGCTCCCGCGCCAAACATCTGGCGCAGGAGAACCCACTCCGCAACGGTGACCCCTTCGGCCTCGACTTTCCGCGAGAAAGCGTGCGATACGTGGTTCGAGACGTACCGCAGCCAATATCCCGTATGGTCTTCGAGGGTGCTTGTCGATTTCTTCGCCATTGGCTTTCTCAAAGTGACGGACTGACCCGTGCCAACTGGTTCAGTTCGTCGTCCAATTCCTGGAGTCCACGCCCAATGGCCTCCTCTGGCATACCGGCAGGTTTCTCCAGCGTCATGAGGAATAGCGATCCGGTTGAAACGGGAACGATGCGGGCGGGCACCGTCCATTTTCCCTCTTTGGCGTCGATGAAGTCGTGATCGAGGATGCCGAAGTCTTCGACGCCACGAATGTGCAAAGTGCCCGGCCCACGAGGTGTCTGAATCTCCCAGCGATCGTTGCTGATGGCCTTTGATGCCAGAACGTTGCGGATCGCCCAGGTCGGCCATTGGGCGCCGTCCGCCAGAAAGCTCCAGACGGTTCGCGGCGAACACGCGAGAGAAATGGACTTGGTGACAATCATGCAAGCGGCCCCCGTGACAGTTTCCTAGGAAACTATATCGGCAGCCGGAGAGTACGTCAACAGGCAAGTTGGGGCAGCCAATGTGTGCTGCGAAACTCGGCGGCTATGACTCAGGGATTGCTGGTTTCGCCGGAAAATGACCCCGCAAGCCTGCTTCCCAGCCCCGGATACCTGCGATGAAAAGTTCAAACGACGTCTTGTTCTCCCGAATGACGGAAAGAAAGTTGAGTCCTAGACTTAGGACTACCTGCCAATCACGGCAGTGCGACTCACTACACTTGACTACCACTTTTGTGGAGGAAAGGGAGTCGCATCATGTCACGAAAACTGCGGGTGCCGAAGTACGGGAAGCACAAGGGCACGGGACAGGCTCGCGTCCTCATCGACGGCGAGCATCATTACTTGGGGCCGTACGACTCGGCCGAGTCGAAGCGGCGGTACAAGGAACTGGTCGACCGCTGGCAGCAGCGGCAGCAGGCCCGGCTGTTTCCGTCGATGACGCTCGGCCAGTTGGCTCTACTGCACATGGAGCACGCTGCCACTTACTACCAGAAAGATGGACGTCCGACGTCCGAAGTGGCCAGCATCCGCACGGCGTTGAAGCCGCTGCTCCAGGGTTATCGCGCCGAAGATGTGGCGGACTTCGGGCCTGTGAAACTCAAGGCGTATCGAAACCGACTGGTCGGCACGGGGCTGTCCCGCTACTCGGTCAATAAGTACGTCGGCCGCGTGGTTCGAATGGTGCGATGGGCTGTCTCGGAGGAATATTGCGCCCCCACGGTGTTGACCGCACTGGAGAGCGTGCAGGGGCTGCAAAAAGGCCGCACGAAGGCTCGCGAGTCGGAAGGCGTGAAACCCGTCGACCCGGATCACGTCGCGGCACTAGTGTCCTGAGTTACAAATACGTTGTTTATCTATTGCGCCCATCCTG
>JAHBXU010000629.1 GCA_019636315.1 Planctomycetaceae bacterium
ATCGAGGCCAAGTCCGGGTTTCGTTGGGTCGTCCATCGGCTGCGATGTCGCATCACACAACGACTTGCCGACTTGATCGCCGAAATACGCGACGCCGATCAGGGCGATGACGATTATCAGGCAGGCGGCCACAGCCAGTTCCACGAGTGAAGCGCCAGTTTGATCATGGAATCGATGCTGGCCGTCGGCGTCTCTGGTATGGTGTCTCTGACTGGTCATGGATGCCCCCTTCACGAATGCTGGCGAACACCAGAATCGGCTCTTTGGCCGATTTCCTGAATGTTCCGTCGTCAAAATGACACGAGGGTAAGTGTCTGAAAGAGAAGGCTGTGACGGCCGAATTGGCGAGATTGCGAACGCCGAGACACCGGACGCTTAAGAGAAACCGGCAGCAAACCACGCGCGTCCTTGGTAAAAACCTCGGCACATTGAAGAAAAAGCTCCGAGTCGGACCGGGCGTCATGCTCGATCCCACTCGGATCCCGTCAACTGGATTCGCATCCACTGAGGACAGGCGGCCAGGGGCCAGTTTCCTGAGCGCCTGTCTCCCAATAGCTGTGTTTTGACAGAAAGCACCGCATCAAGGTGACGCGGTTCTGCGTCTTCGCAAGACGCGAACTACTCCGCCACCGACGATCGCGCCCGTCATCAGGACCAAGGAACTTGGCTCCGGCACCGGATGGGGCGTGATGTTCGGCGTGTCGATCGTGAGATTCATCGCCCAACGAAAGTCCTGGTTGCTGGTCAATGGCCCGATGACCTTCGTCGGGTCGATGGGCACGTCGCGGTCCGTGGCACTGTAGTACGGTTCCGGACCGATTCCAACTCGCGAACTCAGCATTGCGGTTGTACCGAAGCCGGACATCCCATGCCGGGACTGCAACCCGACAATATAATCTCCGAGCGGCAGCGGATCTTCCAGAGCCGTGATACCGCTGAGATCGAAAGACAGCTCGTAAGAAACAGTCCCAGCCGGCGCATTTCCTCCCGGAACTCCAAACGGGTCCGTGTTGGGAGTGACCCATCGAACATCGTGTTCGATGAACCCGCTCCAGTTGTCCGGCTCAGCACCCAGGTTGACCGTGGTAATCGGCTGCCCCATGGACAGATACGAGTCCAACGTAAAGATATCAACCGTCCAATCGAACTTGGACCAGTTGACGCCCATGCCCTCCGTGTGTTCTGCCGCAGCGACAATCGACCGAAGGCCAACAATGGTGCTCAGACCATCGCTGGTGTAGAGGAATGCCGGGTGCCCGGCGTTGTGATGCCAGGTCCAGCCTGGATCTTGCCCGTTGGCCGTATTGGCCCCCCAGCCGTCCGTCCAACTCGAATCCAGACCGATCGCGTCCCCGCCGTAAGTGACGAGTTCGGCATCGGCGGACCGAGCGAACACGCTGATGAACAAAGCGATCAAGACCGTGAGCGTCAAACGAAACATGGCGTGCTCCTTGTGGGTGGTCGACAAGCTCGACAGAGATTGCCGAGGCTTGGAAAGAATGCTTCGGGGCACATCGCCCTGAAGCCGTTGACTGGCCACTGAGAAGCCGAGAGAAAACCTTCCGTGGTTTGCTGCGGCTTGGAAAGTCCGCTTTCCAAGCCGCAGAATCGTCGCCTCTACCCGTGATCTGCTTGTGTCGGCGAGTATTCACCAAGTGGTGCGTTTACTCAACTTTTTCGCACCGGCCGCTTCGCCGCGATGAAGTGCCAGCGACGCCATCCCTCTGCCGCCGCCGAAACTCCACTCGCCAGGACGAACTTCCCCCCCTGGCGGTCGAGTGGAACGGAGAGGAACCGGCCACGTGGTTCCGTACGAAGCGCTGTGACGTGTCGGACGGCGGCGATGAAGCACCTCCCCAAATGTAGACGATCATATGTCATTCGATAATCTGTAGCATAATCGTCTACAGACGGGCACGCTAGCCCGGTATGGAGCAGATCGGCAAAATCTTTGGCGAGGGGATCCGCGAGCGGCGAACCGCGAGGGGTTTTTCCCAGGAGGATTTCGCGGACAAGGCGCAGATTCACCGGACCTACGCCAGCTCGATCGAACGGGGCAAGGTTCAGGTGAGCATCGCCGTGGCTCAACGCCTGGCCGACGCCTTGTCCACGCCGCTCAGCAAGATCTGGCTCGACGTCGAACGACGCATGAACACCGACCGGCGGCGGTGACTGGGCAGACTTCATTCACGCTTCCGGCACAAAGGACGGCTCCCCTCGACGAAGCAGAATGCCAGCCGACTACGGGCAACTGAGTTTCCGTTCTGTGAACGACAAGGCCCAGCGGAACAGTGCGTTCTGTGTCAGAACGCCGATGACTTTGGTGGGTTCAGTGGGCACGTCCCGATCCGTGGCGCTGTAGTACGGTTCAGGGCCGACGCCGACGCGCGAACTGAGCACCGCGGTCGTACCAAAGCCGGACATCCCGTGCCGGGACTGCAAGCCCAGAATGTATTCGCCGGCCGGGAGCGGCTCAGCCAGCGCCGGCACATGCCGTAGATCAAAGATCAGTTCGTAGGAGACCGTGCCGGCCGGCGCATTTCCTCCGGGGACGCCGAAGGGTGCCGTGTTAGGCGTGACGTTTCTCACGTCGTGCTCAATGAACCCGCTCCAGTTATCCGGCTCTGGGCCAAGATTGATGGTGACAATCGGCTGTCCCTTGGAGAGGTATGAGGCCAGCGGCCAGATGTCGATGGTCCAGTTGTACTTGGACCAGTTCGTACCGTTCCCGTCCGTATGCTCTGCGGCAGCGACAATCGACCGGATGGAGACGAGCGGGCTATGTCCGTCGCTGGTGTAGAGAATGGCAGGATGCCCGCCATTGTGATGCCAGGCCCAGCCGGAATCCTGACCGTTGGCCGTATTCGCCCCCCAGCCGTCCGTCCAGGAGGAATCGGGGCCGATCGAGTCCCCGCCGTGGACGCAATCTTCCCCAGCGCTGCCGGGAATGACGGCCACGTTGTCAAGGAACATCTCCGAGCCGGTCGGGCCGTCGAAGGTGAAGGACAGCGGCTTCAAGCTGAGATTCCGAAGCTGGGCCTGATGGACGGCGAAGACATGCTGCCGGAGCGCCGGATCGGGGCTTTCCGGCGCGGCGACCACCACAAGCTCGACGCCGTTGAGGCGCACGGTGAGTTCGCCCGAGGTCGTCAGGAACTTCGCGTCAAACGTCACCCAGAAGAACTCATCCGGCGTGTTGACGTTGATGGACAGGCTGACCGGAGAGCCGGTGATCAGTTTGCCGGCATAGTTGCCGACGCCATCCTCCAGTTCGACGGACACGGCGCCGCTGCCGCTATTGGCCGTCCAGTTGGTCAGATCGCCCGTCTGGAAGTCACCGTTGAAGAGGCACAGCGGCGTCGCATCGGAAACGCCACAGCCGCAGAGGCCGGGAGCGGTTTTCGCAGGATCTTGGGCACAGCCATCCT
>JAHBXU010000063.1 GCA_019636315.1 Planctomycetaceae bacterium
GGCGGCGACGGCACCGCATCGGCGAATTGCTCCGACTGAGTGAACAGCGGCGTCGGACGGTCCAGATTGAGCAGCCGAATATCGTCGCCCGTCAACAGCGTGTTATCGCTGAGAATGGCTGACCGTTCGATCACGTTTTTCAGTTCCCGCACGTTGCCCGGCCAGTTGTAGGAGCGGAGCACGTCCAGGGCTTCGGGAGTGAATCCGGTGGCGCGAATACGGGATTTTGCCGCAATCCGCCGCAGGAAATGCTCCGCAATGACCGGCACATCGTCCGGATGTTTCCGCAGCGGCGGGACATTGATCTCCAGCACCTGTAAGCGAAAGTACAAGTCCCGGCGGAACTGCCCCTCCTTGACGGCTCGCTCGAGATCGCGGTTGGTTGCCGTCACGACCCGAACATCCACTTCCACCGGCTGGCTGCCGCCGACGCGCTCAAAAGGATGCCCTTCGAGGACACGCAGAAATTTCGATTGCACCTCGGGACTCATTTCACCGACTTCATCGAGAAACAAAGTCCCGCGATCCGCCTGCTCGAACTTGCCGACCTTTCTGGCGGCTGCTCCGGTGAACGACCCCTTCTCGTGTCCGAAGAGCTCGCTTTCCAGCAAACTTTCAGTCAGGGCTGCACAGTTGACGCAAACAAACGCCTGGTCGCGACGGGGTGAGTTGAAGTGCACTGCTCGCGCGACCAGTTCCTTGCCGACGCCGCTTTCCCCGCGAATCAAAACCGTCGCATCCGTGGGAGCAACGCGTCCCACGCGTTCGCGAAGTTCCTGCATCTGCCGACTTCGCCCAATCAGCTCCGTCTCGACTTCCAACTGTTGTCGCAAGTCCTGGGCCTCCTCTTCGGCCTTCCACAGGCCTGCCTCCAGGACTTCACGATCCTGCACATTCTGCAGCGCGACGGCAAATTGATCTGCAACCGCCAGCGCGAATTCCAGATCGTCGGAATCGAGCGACCGCGTCGCCTTTGTCGCATACAGGTGGATCAATCCGAGGATCTCGGCACCGCGTCGAATGGGCGCGCAGATGGCGCTATCCGCCCTCATGCGACTCAGGCTGTCCTGAGCAGACAGCAGTGCGCGTTCCGACAAATCGCGTGCCAGAAGGGCCTCGTGGTCCTCGAGGACCAGCTTCGTGAGATAGCGGGACACTTCGGGTTTCTGATCGGAATTCCTGACCTGCGCTGCGACGCACTCCCAATTGTCATCGGAGGTTTGATTGATTCCTGTCGGCGGCAAGAGTACGGCCCCGGCGGAAGCACTGGTGCCGGCGAATAAACCGGACAACGTCCGGTGTGCGAGTTCGGACGTCTGTGTCGCCTCGGCCATCGATCGCGCAAGCAGATAAAGTTCGTTCAGGCCTGGCTTTGTCCTCGTGGAGCCTTCGCGCAACGGATTCTGGTCGTATCGGGTTCCCGACTTCCGCTCAATGATGTCGAATGGGCCGGCGGAGACGTCGATCGCCGTCCCGACCAGCATCGATCCCTCTGGAGGCGAATGGGTGAACTCGGCTTCGCAGGCGCCGATCGTCAGAACTTCGCCGTCTTCGAGCGTGTGCTCGGCGTCGATTTTTTGTCCATTGATCAGGACGCCATTGCGACTCGCCAGATCGCGGACCAGCCATTTGCCCCCGCTGAAGAACACCTCGCAATGCTGGCGGCTGCACTTTGCATCGGAATGACGACGCGGTTAGATGCTCCATGCCAATCGTCAGATTTCACCGGGCGCAAGCGGAATCACACTTCGCCGTGCCGATCCGCGGCGAAGCACAAGAAAACGAGTGGCGTCGGAATGTGTTATCTGATCGTGCTGCGGCATCTTTCTTTTCAACTCGAAGATCTTCGCGCCGCTCTCCCCGCGGCACGTGGCCCAAGACGAGTGATTCTTTGCGGACAGCCGTCCGGCGACAAGGAGCGCTCAGCCGGAGTTCCCGTTGGCAGGACGCCGTCCGCGATGTCGGCCATCAACAAAGAGGAAAAGCGTCCCGCAGATAACTCCGCGGGACGCTTTCCATGGCCGTTGAGCAAGTGCGGGCCAATCCTTGCTCGTGCAGCAACAGAATGGTTTGCACTATTCATGCCAAATCTGCCGAAATGCGCCGGGCGTACTGATCCACGTACTCGGCCGATTGCATATCCTGGAGAATTTCCGGGGGAATTCTCGCCGGAACCGGTTGCCGCGACCATTCCGTCAGGTCGCCTGCCGCACTTCACGACGTCGGTTTGATGGTCCGGGCGCTGAGCAACTTCGCGGCGCGAAGTGTATCATCCCGATGCGCGGTGGTTCAAGTTGCAGCACCCGGCCAGACGATATGCCGCCAAGAGCAAGCCGCAGCGCGACGCTCGAACGGAATCTCCAGTGCGAGCGAACCCGCGTTTTGCAGAGTTTCCAGAACTTCAAAAAGCGCAAGACAATCAGGCTTGATTGTTTGGCACTCTGGTTGCTACGTTAACGCGCGGAGTTTCATACCTATTCATACCGTGTGGTTCCGGGGAATTCATCGACAGCCGGCCTTATCAATTCCACCCCGAAACACGGTTCAGGCCCGCCGAAGCACTTTCGGCGGGCCTCGCTTTTTGGGGGATGGACCGCAACAGGGCTCGACCGGGATGGCGATCGCAGCCGCCACGCTGGGTGTCCACTGAGCCGGGTCGGCATGTCATGCGGGATTCCGGCATGCTCACCCGCCTCGCGGCGTGAGAGCATGGCACCCGGCAGAGACCCCGCAATCAACCGTGACGACACCCCCGGCTCAGTTGGCAGCCGCGCGTGTCGCCTCGTTGATCGCTTCGAAGGCCACATCACAGAGCGTGGTGACGAGTTCCTGAGGCATGGCCGGCGCCGGCATGAGGACGACCACGTCACCCAGGGGGCGCAGGATAACGCCCCGCTTTCGAGCCGCCAGCGTGACTTGATGTCCCATCCGCAAGCGGGCATCGAAGGGACGACCCGACATGCGATCCTGCACGAGTTCAATTCCCACCATCACGCCACGCTGTCGCACTTCGGCGACGTGTGGATGGTCCGCGAGTTGTCGGAGTCGGCCCGCGAGTAACTTACTGCTCGCGGCGACGTTCTCCAGAACGCGGTTCTTCTCGAACAATGCCAGCGACGCAATGGCTGCGGCACATCCGAGCGGATTTCCAGTGTATGTGTGGCCGTGAAAGAAGGTTCTCCCCTCGGAGGGATCGCCCAGGAACGCGTCGAAGATCTCGTCCGTCGCGAGCGTCGCAGCGACCGGCAGATAGCCCCCGGTGAGTCCCTTGCCGAGGCACAGGATATCCGGCGACACGTCCTCCTGCTCACACGCGAATAGCGTCCCCGTCCGCCCGAATCCCACAGCGACCTCATCGGCGATGAGTGGGACGCCATAGTCCGTCGTCAATTGTCGAACCCGGCTCAAGTAACCCGGGGGATGCACAAGAATGCCAGCGGCCCCCTGCACGAGCGGCTCCATGACGAACGCCGCCAGTCGTCGAGCATGTGTCGAGATCACCCGTTCCAGCTCATCGAGACAGTGCGCGTAATAGTCGCTTTGGGTCATTCCCAACGGGAAACGAAATCCGCTCGGTGACGGAACGCTCACCGTCTCGAACAGCAGCTTCCCATACACCCGGTGGAACAGTTCGATGCTCCCCACGCTCACCGAACCGATGGTGTCGCCGTGATACGCGCCGCGAACAGTTGCGAACAGATTCCGCTCGTCCGAGCCGCCGGGCCTTTGCCGATGGTATTGGAACGCAATTTTCAGCGCGGCTTCGACGGCCGTGGCGCCGCTATCCGAAAAGAACACCTTGGTCAGCCCGCGCGGCGTCCGTTCGACGAGTTGTTGCGCGAGCTCAATCGACGGCGTCGAGGCGAGCCCGAGCAGTGTGGTATGCGCGACGCGGTCCAACTGGGCCCGCACCGCCGCATCAATCTCCGGGACATGGTGCCCGTGGACGTTGCACCATAAGGACGAGATTCCGTCCAGGTAGCGCCTTCCCTCGACATCGAACAGATGAAATCCCTCGCCGCGTTCGATGATCGGCGCCCCCTCCTCCCGATAGGCCGTCATCGGGGCGAACGGGTGCCAAACGTGCGTGTTGTCCAGCCGGCGGAGGTCGGCGGCTTGTTCAGTTCTCTGTGCGTGCATCCTGCCGAGTATAGGATTCGCCCGTGAGTTCGCGAGTCTTGAGCGATCGCCAGCACGCGTCGCCGGCCGATTGTTCGGTGGGATGCGAACCCGTATCATGGGGCTCCATGATGTGTTCCATGCCATTGTCGATCCCACGGAATCGCCCTTCCCTTACGACCACTCGCCACGAGGAGCCTCTCATGACTCGATTGTTGTTCTCCCTGAGTTTGGTTTGCACGACTGCCGCACTCGTGCTGTCCCCGTTGGCGGCTGAGGAGAAGTCTGAGAAATCGGAGCCGACCCGGATTCTCTTTGTTACGGAGAGCAAGGGGTTTGTTCACGGCTCCGTGAAACGCGATCCCAAAGCCTCTGGTGAATTGGCGCCGGCGGAAGTCGCCATGATCCAGCTCGGTCAGCAATCGGGTCTCTTCGACTGCGACTGCACCCAGGACGCGGCCTCCGACTTCACGAAGGAGAACCTCAAGAATTACGACATCGTCGCCTTCTACACAACGGGGGAACTTCCCATCACGGACGAGGATCGCGACTACTTCGTCAACGAATGGCTCAAGACGAAGGGGCACGGCTGGATCGGGTTCCACTCGGCCGCGGATACCTACCGCACCGACAACCCGGACCATCAATGGTATTGGGACATCTGCGGAGGCACGTTCATCGGCCATCCGTGGAACGCCAACAGCCATTGCACGATGGCCGTCCATGATCCGGAGCATCCAGCCGCGAAGCCGTTCGGGACCGAGTTCAAAGTGCAGGACGAAATCTACATGTACAATCACTGGAATCCGGAAAACGTCCGCGTGCTGATGAGCCTGGACTATGCCGGCAGCCCGACGCCCAACACCGTGAATGCTGCGTTCGGCACGCACGTCCCGGTCGCCTGGGTGAGGAGCTGGGGCGACGGCAAGATCTACTTCAACAACCTGGGGCACCGGGAGGACACGTGGACGAACCCCGCATTCCTCGACTCCATCAAGGGCGCGGTGAAGTGGATCCGCGGCGAGGTCGAGGGAAGCAGTGAGCCCAACCCGGAAGTCTCCCAGAAGTGGGAAGCCAAGTCCCGCAAGGACATCCGTGAGCACGGCTTCAAAGTCGAAAACCTTCAATAGTCCGCTCGAACACGAGGCCCAAAAGTTTAGCCGCACATTGGAAATGTGCGGCTAAACGGGTTCCGGCGGTCATGACTCCACACGCGTTTACGTGTTGTAGTACAGGTCGAACTCGTATGGATGCGGACGCAAGCGGATCTGGTCGATCTCGTCACGCTTGCACTTGATGAACGACTTCAGCAGATCTTCGCTGAACACGTCGCCGGCGGTGAGGAAGCTCATGTCGGCTTCCAGCGAGTCGAGCGCTTCGCCCAACGACTTGGGCGCGACGTTCGTTTCCGCCAGCTCTTCCGGCGTCATGTCATAGATGTCGCGATCGAGCGGCTCGCCCGGATCGATCTTGTTCTGGATCCCGTCGATCATCGCCATCATCAGTGCGGTGAACGACAGGTAGCCGCAGGCCGACGGGTCGGGACAGCGGAACTCGACCCGCTTCGCTTTGGGAGAGGGCGAGTACATCGGAATGCGGCAGGAGGCCGACCGGTTGCGCTGGCTCATCGCCAGCGTCACCGGAGCTTCGAAGCCCGGCACCAGCCGGTGATAGCTGTTGGCTGTCGGCGCGGAAAGCGCGATCAGCGCCCGGCCGTGCTTGAGGATGCCGCCAATGCCGTGCAGTCCCAGTTCGGACAGTCCGGCATAGCCGTCGCCGGCCATCAGTGGGTTGCCGCCTTTCCACAGCGAAATGTGCGTATGCATGCCGGAGCCGTTGTCCTGAAAGACCGGCTTGGGCATGAACGTCACGGTCTTGGCATGTCGCTTGGCAACGTTCTTGATGATGTACTTGTACCACAGCAGTTGGTCGGCCATCTCCAGAATCGGGGCGAACTTCATGTCAATTTCGCATTGCCCGGCGGTCCCGACCTCATGGTGATGGGCCTCAACGACGATGCCGATCCTGCGCATTTCGTTGACCATTTCGGTCCGGATGTCGTGCATCGTGTCGGACGGGCTGACGGGGAAGTAGCCCCCCTTATAACCGACCTTGTGACCCAGATTGCCGCCCGGTTCGCTGCGACCCGTGTTCCAGGCGGCTTCCGACGAGTCGATCTCATACATGCCGCTCCGTTCGGTCGACTCGTAACGAATGTCGTCGAAGATAAAGAACTCGGCTTCCGGCCCGATGAAGCAGGTGTCGGCGAGTCCGGTCTGCTTGAGGAAGGCGATGCCCTTTTTGACGACGCCGCGCGGGTCCTTGTTATAGGGCTGCTTGGTGATGGGATCGACGATGTCCGCGATGATGCTCAGCGTCGGCTCTTTGAAGAACGGATCGAGCCGGGTCGTGGCAGCGTCCGGGACGGCCAGCATGTCGGACTCGTTGATCGCCTGCCAGCCGCGGATCGACGAGCCGTCGAAACCAAAGCCGTCCTCGAACACGCCTTCGTCCAGTGTTTCGATGGGGTACGAGCAATGTTGCCAGGCGCCAAACATGTCGCAAAACTTCATGTCGACCTGCTCGGCCTTGCAGTGCTTGGCAAACTTGAAAAAGTCACTCGGGGATTTGACGTCGGACATGGCTGTTAAGCTCCTGTGAAAACGAGGGGGCGAGGCGACACCATGTTCGCCGCTCGGGAGGAGCGCATTTCCTCGAAGCGAACAGCGGCACCCTGTGTCTTCGTCCGTCAGCCGGCCATAATGGCGAGCGGCAGACGCGCCAGCAAGGGAACGAACCGGGCGACCAGATAGGCAGGAGCCACCAATGCTCGAGAAACGGGACATCTACCCCAAGATCATTTTGTCAGGCACCGATCCGGACCTGCCCGACACACTCCCCGTCGGAACGGCGCGCTACACGGACTTCATGGAAATGACCGCCAGTGGAAAGTCGCGGCTGCATTCCTGCTGGGACCAGATCATCGGTCGTGTTGTCGTGATGAAGCGACTGCTGCCGGAATTTGCGGACGATGAAAAGGAGCGCCGCCGGTTCCTGCGCGAAGCGCGTGTCACGGCCCAGCTTCAACATCCCAATACGGTCCCCGTGTACGACATCGGCCGGGACGAGCGCGGCGACCTGTACTTCACGATGAAACGCATCGCCGGAGAGAACCTGTTTGAGATCATGAAAAGGCTCGCGCGGAACGACCCGGAAACGGAAGCCCGGTATCCGCTGGGTGCGCTGCTCGACATTGTGCGGCGGGCCAGTCTCGCGCTGGCTTATGCCCACAATCACGGTGTCATTCACCGGGACGTCAAGCCGGAGAATATCTGGGTCGGACGTTTTGCCGAGGTGATTCTGCTTGATTGGGGCGTCGCAAAGGTGTGGGGCGCCCGTGATGAATTCGATGATCCCACCGATCTGACGCGACACGAGCTTCTGAAACGCACAGAATTGCCGGCAGAGCCGCTGACTCTGATGGGGCAACGACCGGGAACGCCGCTCTACATGTCGCCGGAACAGGTGCTTGGACAGGCGTGGATCGATGAAAGGACGGATATCTACAGCATGGGCGTGCTGCTGTATGAAATGCTGGCCTTCAAAGAGCCCTTTCGAGGTCGCACCGTCGGCGAGACGTTTGACCGTATCATCAACGAGATGCCCACACCGCCTCGCGAGCAGGCCCCCGAGCGAAACATTCCCAGCGTGGTGGAGAACATCGCCTTGAAAGCGATGGCCAAAAACCCGGACGACCGCTTCAGCTCGATCATGGAAATGGTGGAAGCCATCCGAGAAGCCCAGCACAACTTTCCGCTCGTGACAGAGGCGTCCTGAGGTGAAGCCCCTCAGTGCCCGCGCCTCGAGCACATGCACGATGTCGCCTTGATTGTGCGGCAGGCTGAGGTGATCTGCGGTTGTTCAAACATATCTGGCGCGACGCGTTGGTCCGTCGATGCCTCCGCACGACGAGCTCACGTAATACGAGATCAAAAAAGTCGCATCTGTCCGCTGCGGGCGACGGGTGGTTGGAAACGATCGCAGTCGAGCGCCGGCAGCGGGCCGAATCTGAGTTTCCGCTTGTAGACCTGGAACATGGCTTTGATCTGATCAGCGATTTGTCCTTCGCCAACCATGCGTTGCCCCCAGGTGGAATTATTCAACTTGCCGCTGCGTGTCTGGCGAACGAGTCCTTCGACCTTTTCGGCCTTCAGGGGTTGGGTGCGGTGCAGCCATTCGAGGAACACCGGTTCAACCGTCAACGGCAACCGCAGGAGCACGTAGCCGGCATCCCGCGCGCCGGCCTCCTGGGCAGCCTGCAGGACAGCGGGGGCCTCATGGTCATTCAGCCCCGGAATGAGGGGAGCCACCATCACACGCACCGGAACACCCGCACGGGCCAGTGTTTCGACAGCTCGCAGCCGCGCGGCGGGAATGCTTGTTCGAGGCTCCATCGTCCGCGCCAGTTCCGGATCGAGCGTGGTGATGGAAACGTTGACCTGGATCAGGTTCCGCGCCGCCATCTTGGCGAGCACGGGAAGGTCGCGCAGCACCAGGGCGTTCTTCGTAATGATGCTGATCGGTTGACTACAGGCGTTGGCGATTTCGAAGCATTGCCGCGTGAGACGATACTGCCGCTCGGCCGGTTGATAGCAATCGGTGACGCCGCAAAAAATGATCGGCTCCGGTTGCCAGGCGTCCCGAGAGAGGAAGTCGCGGAACAAAGCGGGGGCATCCTGTTTGACAAAGATCTTCGTTTCAAAGTCCAACCCCGCGTTGAGGCCCAGGTATTCGTGATAGGGGCGCGCATAGCAGTAACTGCATCCGTGGGCGCAGCCGCGATAGGGATTGGCGCTGTATCGGAAGGGAATATCCGGTGAGTCGTTCGTAACGACGATCGACTTCGCCGTATCGGCCAGGTACTGAATGGGACGCGCGGCACGGTCGTTGAGGTATTCGTCATCCCATTCGAGTTGCTCAAAATCGGGAATCGTGTGCGTCTTTTCGAACCGATTCGGCGGATCGAGATTTGATCCATGTCGCATGGGCAACCCTCCGCCTGAAGTCACGAAAGTCAGACCAGCGCTTTCCACTCCGATGGTGCGCCGTTGCGTGACATGATAATTTGTTCAGTTGTGTTGTCCAGCACCGAAACTTGAGAATCCGGGCGACAGCATCGACAATCGCGCGGCAGGTCGGCACTCTGCCGATCTCGCTTCAGCTCAAGCAGCGATGGGGCAAGGGAACAATGAGACGCACCATGAGAAAATGTTGCCTGGCAATTGTCGGACTGGGGTTCGCTGTGGGCATGGCGGCCGGAACCGTCGCCGATGTTCCACTCGGGCTCAAACCGATCAGGCATCCTCAGGACAACCCGGCCTCTGACGCCAAAATCGCCCTGGGCAAGCAGCTCTATTTCGACAAGCGGCTCTCGAAGGACAATACCGTGTCCTGTGCGTCGTGTCATGACCCAGCCAAGGGGTGGAGCAACGGCGAAGCGTTCGCCACCGGAGTCGACGGTCAGAAGGGAGGCCGCAGTGCTCCGACCGTCATCAACACAGCATATAACGTGTTTCAGTTCTGGGACGGACGCGCCGGCAGCCTGGAGGAACAGGCTCTGGGGCCCATCGCCAATCCGATCGAAATGGCGCTCCCGCTTGACGAAGCTGTCCAGAAGCTGAACGCCATTGACGGCTATCGGGAACAGTTTCAAGCGGTGTTCGGCACCGATGTGACGGAAGCGGGAATCGCGAAAGCCATAGCCGCATTTGAACGGACCGTCATCTCCGGGGACGCTCCATACGATCGATTCGTTCAAGGAGACAAGGGGGCACTCTCGGCGTCGGCCCAGCGGGGCAGGGATCTGTTTTTCGGCAAGGCGCACTGCAGCGCGTGCCATGTTGGGCCAAACTTCACGGACAATGCCTTTCACAACCTGGGAGTCGGCATTGAACATGAGCAGCCGGACGCCGGCCGCAAGATGATTTCCCAACTGGACGGTGATCACGGATCGTTCAAGACGCCCACATTACGAGAGATTGTGCGCACCGCACCCTATATGCACGACGGCAGTTTCGCCACGCTTGAGGACGTCGTCGAGTACTACAACAAGGGAGGCACCCCCAATTCGCAGCTCGATGAGGAAATCACGCCGCTCAATCTCACTCCCGCGGAACTCCAGGATTTGGTGACGTTCCTCAAAGAAGGCCTGAGCAGCGAGAGCTATCCTGTGGTTGATCCGCCGGTCCTGCCTCAATGAAGAATTCAGGTGAAGTCGGACGTTCCGGCCGTCGCCTCACGATACTGGCGGAAAACGTTGTACGGAGTTGAATCATGGACGATCGTTATGCGTCGCGTCGCGGCAAACTTCTGCGGAGCATCCGCGACGCCGAGGTCGACGCGGTTCTCATTTCCGATGTGACGAACGTTCATTGGCTGACCGGATTCACCGGAGACAGCAGTTGGTTGTTGCTCGGTCCGAAGGTGTGCGTCTTGGTGAGCGACGGCCGCTATGCCACACAGATCGAAGAAGAATGTCCCGGCCTGGAAGCCGTCATTCGTAAGCCACAGGTCAAGCTGCACGACGCGGCCGCGAAGGCGGTGAAGGCGGCCAAGCTGGTCTGCATGGGCTTTGAATCGCACGTCCTGACAGTGGATGCCGCGGCACAATTGGCGGCCGCCATTGGTACGTGCGAATTGCGTCCTCTCTCGGGGAAAGTTGAAGAACTTCGCGCAATCAAGGACGCTCAGGAGTTGGCCGAGATCCGCGGCGCCGTTGAGATGGCCGAACGAGGTTTTCGGGTGATTCGCGCGTCACTAACGCCCGAGAT
>JAHBXU010000630.1 GCA_019636315.1 Planctomycetaceae bacterium
CACTGCAATGGTGTATCGAGGTTCGGGCGGCGATCCGTCGCTCAACCATTGTCCAGGCACACCCAGTGACGAAAACGTCCTACCGGGATTCCCCTGCCCGCTCGCCTGCATTTTCCCGCCGCCCGTTGAACCAGAGAAGAGGACTTCATGACGTCCGCCATGCGTGAGTTTCTGTTTCAGCAGGCCGAACGATCCCGCCGCGATTTTCTGCTTTCCTCCGCCAGCGGACTTGGAGCGGTCGGTCTGGGCTCGATGTTGGCGGCGGATGCCGTCATGGCCGACGGCGGCACGCCCGCCGGAGGGGCCTCGCCATTGGATCTGGATGCAGTCAATCCATTGGCGCCCCGACAACCTCACTTCGACGCGCAGGCAAAGGCGTGCATCTTCATCTTCATGGCCGGGGCGCCGAGCCATCTGGACCTGTTCGATCCGAAGCCCCGGTTGATGGAGCTGCACAACCAGTCGATGCCCGAGTCGATGCTCAAAGGGGTGCGGTTTGCCTTTCTCAAACCGGACACGGCCACATTGATGGCGCCTGTCAAACGGACGTGGCGGCGGCATGGCGAATGCGGCATGGAACTCTCTGACCTGTTGCCTCACATCGGTACCGTGGCGGATGACATCCTGCTGGTGCGTTCGATGCACACCGACCAGTTCAACCACCACCCGGGGCAACTGCTCATGCAGTGCGGGCGGGCGACGTTCGGGCTGCCGGCGATGGGTTCGTGGCTCGCCTACGGATTGGGGAGTGAATCGCAGAACCTTCCGGGCTATGTCGTGCTCACCGCCGGTCGCGGGTCCTCCGGAGGCGCAACATTGTGGCAGAGCGGGTTCCTGCCCTCGGTATACGCCGGTGTGCTGTTTCGCAATCAGGGAGATCCGGTGTTGAACCTGGCGAACCCCGACGGACTCCCGCCGGAACTCCAGCGACGGGGACTCGATGCTCTTCGCGAAGTCAATTCCCAGCGATTCGCCACGATGCACGATCCCGAGATTGCGTCCCGGATCTCGAGTTACGAACTGGCCTTTCGCATGCAATCAGCGGCGCCGGAATTGATCGACCTGTCGGGAGAAACTCAAGCCACACTCGACATGTACGGTGTGGGCCGAAAGGACGGTGAATTCGACCGTGGCCGCGGCGGGCCGGCGGGACAATGGGACGTCTTCGCCCGCAATTGTTTGCTCGCGCGGCGGATGGTCGAGCGCGGCGTTCGGTTCATCAACATCATCCATGCATCCTGGGATCACCATTCCAACCTGGACGCCGAGTTGCCTTACAACGCCGGCATGGCGGATCAACCCGTCGCCGCCCTCATCAAGGACCTGAAGCAGCGCGGATTGCTCGACTCGACCATGGTGGTCTGGGGAAGCGAATTCGGCCGCACGCCGCTCGGAGAAAACCGCAGCTCTGACGGCAGCGTCACCGGCCGCGACCACCATCCCTTCGCCTTCAGCATGTTCCTCGCCGGGGGGGGCATCAAGGGAGGACAGGTTTACGGCGAGAGCGATGAGATCGGCTGGGGCGTCGTCCAGGATCCCGTCCATCCCAATGACCTGCACGCAACGATGCTCCAACAGTTTGGCCTGAACCACCTGAATCTCACCTACCGCTTCCAGGGCCGCGACTTCCGCCTGACCGACGTGGGAGGGAACGTCATCAACCGCTGGCTGTCGTAACAGAACGCGGCCCGCAATGTATTGACGTATACAATTCAACAGGCCCGAGACTCGCAAGAGCCTCGGGCCTGTTGAGATTTCCGATTGTCAGAGATCTGGATAGATCACGACCACGTGACCGAAGGCGCGAAGCCGATTAAGAGGCCAATGGCCGGTTCTGGCCGCTTAGAACGATTCGTGCCTCGGGGGGATTGGCACCAGGCGTTCCTCGGCGGTTGTTGCCGTGTTGCCGCCGAGTGCGTCGCTCAGCGGCAGATCGTCCGGGTCACCCGCGGCGATCCGTTCGGTGCGCTGTTGGACCAGTCCTCTCACGATGGACTGCAGGTCATTCGAGTTGAGCCGGCGCAGACTGGTCAGTTCGATGAGCGGCTGCAGGGAGCGAACTGTACGGGCAATCGTGCTTTCGAGCAGGGCCAGCTCCGTCAGTCCATTCCGCAGACCTTCAAGGGCTGCGAAGCGTTCGACAAACTCCGCCTGCAGGTCTGACATCAGTTCCAGTGACTCCACAGCCGCGATGATTTGTGCGTCCTGCGAGTTCAGTCGCCGCTCCAAGGCCACCAACCCCTCAAGATTCGCCTGGGCATGGCGGACGTTCAGGTTGGCGTCGTCCGCCAGTGTGTCTTCAAGGCTCAGCAGACCATCGGCGTGCTTCCGCGCCACGTCCACCCGGCCGCCGCGGTTAATCAGTTCATCCTGCAGGGTGATCATTTGCTGACCCAGGTCCAGGGCGGCGCCGATGTTCTGGCCGCGCTCGATGATCAGATCGTGCAACTGAACCAGTTCACTCACGCGGGACTCCGCAGCAGAGATGCCGGCTTCGTCCACTGTTTCGGCAGACTCGACCAGGCCTTTCAGACGAGCGAGCTGCATCTCGGCTCGATCCAATCCCAGCGCTTCGTCGGCGGCCTGCGACTTCAACTGACCCAACATGCGCAGGCCGGCCATCGCTTCATCGATCCCTTGGACTTCGCTGGCCGCACGCTGCTTCAAGTCACCCAGCTGCTGAAGTCCGTCGACGGCGGCGTCGACGCCGACTGCTTCCGTGGTGACGGTCTGTTTGAGCCGGCCGAGCTCGCGCACCATTTGGGTTGCTTCATCGACACCGGCGAATTCGCGGGAAGCGGCCGATGCCAGTCCGTGGACCTGCTGCTGGAAGGCGGAGAGTTCCTCGACCGCTTCATTCAGTGCGGCGAGGTGTTGTCCTTGTGCGACCATTTCTTCATGAAGCCGACCGATCGTCCGAACGGCGCCCATCACCTGTCCGGCAGCCTGACCCTGCGCCCGGACTTCGCGCTCCAGGCTGCGCAGCTGGTCGATCGCGTATCGGGCGCCTTGCGCTCGCTCTCCCTGGATTGTCAGGCTGGAGAGCAGATTATTGGCTTGAGTGACGTTTCCCGCCGTCCCGCTCAGCCGCTCAATTCGAGATTGCAGTTGCGAGACCTGGCTGGTGAGTCGCTCGACGCGTTCCGCCATCGGTTGGGTCGCCAGGATCTGCAGGCCCATGTCGCCTGCCAGGACCGCCGCTGCACAGAGTGCCCACGAGGAGTTTTTCATGCTGTTGACTCCGCTGTTTGATGTTTGTCCGCAGCGCGATCCCAGTGCGCTCGGCCGCGGCGGATGATTTTGACTCCGGGCGGAACCGCGCTCCGCCTGAGAGTTCTATCGCCGCACCGGCCGACCCTGCCGAATTTCAAAACCAGGAAAATGAGGTCGGCTGGCAAACATCGGCAGAGAATGCCGAAT
>JAHBXU010000631.1 GCA_019636315.1 Planctomycetaceae bacterium
TTGCGAGGGCAGCCGCCGGTTGTTCTTCTCACGAAAGGCACTCCAATGGCATCACGACGGGGGCATGGAGAGGGCAGCATCTTCCAGCGCGCCGACGGACTTTGGGCGGCGGTCATCGACATCGGATACACCGCGGAGGGGCGGAGGCGGAGGCGGACGATCTACGGGGCGACGAAGCGGATCGTTCAAGAGAAGCTCCGCGAGTTGCACAACCACAAGGCGGCGGGCACGCTCACGGACGCCGGACGCATGACGGTCGGCGAATGGTTGCGGCACTGGCTGGACACGATCGCCAAGCCCAAGCTGCGGCCGCTGACGTACCGCAGTTACGAGAGCATCATTCGGGGTCGGCTGATCCCGCACATCGGTCACCTGCAGTTGGTCAAGCTGTCCCCGGTTCACGTCCAATCAATGCAGACGGAGTTGTCGGGGCTGGCGCCGGCCTCAAGGGTCAAGACGCATGCCGTCCTGCGGAAGTCCCTCAGTGTGGCATTGCGGCAAGGTCTGGTCACACGGAACGTCTGCGATGCGGTCGAACAGCCGCGGGGCCGTCGGGTCGAGATGAAGACGTTGACTGCTGATCAAGCCGACGAGTTGATTGCGGCCGCTGAGGGCACGGAGTACGGCGCTCTGATCATCCTGGCCATCGGGACGGGACTTCGGCAGGGCGAGTTGTTCGGCCTCCAGTGGGGCGACATGGACGCCGAGAAGGGCACACTCACGGTTCAGCGATCATTGATCGAGTTACCGGCCGGTCATGAGTTCGGGCCGCCGAAGAGCCGGAAGGGCCTCCGCACCGTCAGTCTGCCGGCAATGGCGATCGAGGCGTTGGCGGAACATCGGGCGAAGATGCTCGCCAAGGGATGGGCGGCGAAGGATCACCTGACCTTCTGCGACACGGCCGGCGGGCCGATCCGGAAGAGCAACTTCATGCGGCGGTACTTCCATCCACTGCTGAAGGCCGCTGGCGTCCCGACGGTTCGGTTTCATGACCTCCGCCATACGTCGGCAACTTTGATGCTTGCCGACGGGGTCCACCCCAAGATCGTGCAAGAGCGGCTGGGGCACTCGCAGATCAGCCTGACCCTGGACACGTACTCGCACGTCCTGCCGGAGATGGATCAGGCCGCGGCGGGCACGTTCGACCGGGTTCTGAAGCCGCGGCAGAAACGGAATGCGTGAACTTGGCTACAAATTGGCTACAGTAAGCCGGTTTTCTCGAGTCACCACTTTCCGTAAGTCCTTATCCCTCAAGAGCCACCGGTCAGACTTGAACTGACGACCTGCGCATTACGAATGCGCTGCTCTGCCAACTGAGCTACGGTGGCAAGTTATCTTCGGACGATTTCGTCGGAACGCGGTTCCCTTTCCCTTGGCCGCGTTGTGCCGCGGCCAGGTGAGGGGAACGCCGACTCCTCGTTTGCGGTCCGCCGTCATTTCGGGCGATCATCGGGAGGCGACTTGTCGTTTCGCCTTCCTCTTGGAGGAGAAGGGTGCGGGTTCGGACGTGCAGTTTAATGGAGAGGAAACGGTGAGTAAAGCTGCGGTTGTCAATTCTCATTGTTGAGGGTTCGGGGCGGGTTCTCGTGTTGATGAGGAACGTCAGCCGCTTATGGGACGATTGGGAACGAGGCCGGCGGGCCGACGAACGGTCACGACAACCATTCCGGCGTTCGATCGACCACGATTGGCGAATCGAACGACTACTGTCCCTGTCCGTCCGCCGAGTGCAGGAGTTGACGTGTTGGGGGCGGGGGCGTTTGGACACGGACCAGCCGTGCGATGTCCCCCGAAGTGAGATGGTCGGCGGCTGGCTGTCCGATTCTTCAGGCGGCAGCGTCTCGGCTGGCCGCGATCGCCGGGAACTGTGGTCTCTCCAGCGGCAAAGAATCTGGAGGTGCGTTGCCGTTGCGTGGCGCGCGTCGTTTTCTGGAGTTGCGGGAGATCAGATGAAGGACCGATGGCAACATGACGAGCGAGACGAACAGGCAACTTCCCACGCCGATGACCAGCACGAGACCCAGGCTGACCAGCCCCCGGTGGTCGGCGACCAGCATGCTGCCGAAACCGACCATCGACGTGAGCGAAGTCAGCGTGATGGCGTTAATCGTGCTGGGCGACGTCCGATAGCGTCGCTTCTGTGAGCGAAAATCGTGGAGAACGTGCACGCCGTCATCGACTCCGATCCCGAGAATCAGAGGCAGGACGATGAGATTGGCGGGATTCAAATCGATTCCACATAGCCCGAGCACGCCGAACATGATGACGAATCCCCCAATCGGCGGCAGGAAGGCGAGGAACGTATTGCGGACGTTTGTGAAATCGAAGATGGCCGTCGCCGTCGTGGTCAGGGCAATATAGAGCCCAATGGCCTGCACGGGTGTCAGGAGTTCGTGCGGTCGGGGAATCGCGACGAGTGCAAAGGCGACAACGGCGAGGGGCGCCGTTAATCCAATCAACAGGGGCCTTTTGTCGACTGTATCCACGAGCAGCACAAGCCAGATGACGGCCACGGCGAACACCGCGGCTCGCAGGTAGCTTTCACGAATCTGACGCGCGGCTTCAAAGTTCTGGAGCGGCGTCCCCGTTACTTCAGGGTCGACCGTGCGGAGTTCTGAGACGAAGCGGCTGAGTGGCTCTTCGTCCCAAATCTGATCCTGGGGATAGATCCGCATGAGCCATGTCCCGTCATCGCTGACAAAACGGTCGCGGATGGCTTCGGGAAAATCGCGAGCGTTCACGGGCACCGGATCGGCGATGGCCGCCACTGCTGCGAACTGTGCCTTGAGGGCGGCCAGCATGGCATACTGATAGCCGTCCAGCAGCCGGATCTGGTCCTCCAATGAGTAACTCTGCAGTCGATCGAGAAACTCGTCGAGTGCGGTCACCGATTCCTGAGCGGAGAGGGCTTCGATTTCCTGCAGTTTGCTCAGCAGGTCCTCGAGTGCGACTCCGATGGATTGCGGATTCAGTTGAGGGAACTCGCGCGGAAAGTCGGACAGATGGGACAGCCGTGAGGCGATGGCGTTGATGACGAGCCGGGTGTGACCGCGATCATGCGGCGGCAGATGCGACGCAAGTTCTTCCACGCGGCTGACGGACGGCAGCGATTCGAACGCGGCACGCCGCTTCAGCAGTTCTTCCGGACCGGCCGCCTGCGAGACAGCATACAGGAGAGAGCCGCGAGCCTCGCGAAACACGCGGTTCTGAACAATCACCGAGTCGACATCGTCGGCCTGCAGATTGAGGAGGTTGGCATCATACTTCGCTCGGGGTGCAAAACGCCCATGCTCCCAGGACAGACCGCAGGCGCCGATGCCCAGCAGGACCAGAGTTGTTATGACCGTCGTCGCCAAGGGGCGCCGGGACGTCATGCGTCGCAGGAGTGTTCCCTGGAACGGCGTGGGAAGGCGTCGCG
>JAHBXU010000632.1 GCA_019636315.1 Planctomycetaceae bacterium
CTTGACTGCAACAAACCGATCGAGCACCACGTCGCGCGCCTTCCAGACGTCGCCGAAATGGCCCCGCCCTACGCGCTCGATCAGTTCAAAATGAGTGACGAGTTTGACCGGCGCCGTCAGATGCGGCAGCGTTTGATCAAAATACGTCAACCGGCTTCCACAGGACGGGCAAACCGTCGCATCTGCATCGAGAAGAATTTCGATGTCATGTTTGCAATGTGGGCAGTTAATCTTCATCAGTCGGCCCCCGGCGATTGACTGCGAACGGATTCGTCTATTCTTCCTTCGTCGCTCCCTTCTGACAATGGAATTTGAGCGTCGTTCGACAGGCATCACAGAGAACGTACGGAGGCCATAACGCTCACCCCAGTCGAAAGAAAGGGGTGACGCCCGTCCACTGAATGCGGTCGTTCCGCTTGTTCACCCGTCGCAACTGCGCACCAAACGACTTTAGCGCGCGAAGCACAGGACCGCACGCCGCAGCCTACGGCAATCCCCTCGACCGGCGACACATCAAGCGACCGCTTCGCCGTCAGCAATCAGCACCGGCCCGCAATCCAGCACGCGACCGTCTAACGCATCAGCGCGACGAATCACAACGTCCGACGGCGCCGTCACGCCGATTCGTACGCGGTCTCCGGACATGCTCAGCACCTTCACATGCACCTGATCGTCAATGACGATCTCCTCATCACAACGCCGACTCAGCACAAGCATCCGACACCTCCTTGCCTTTCCGGCGAACAGCGCGTTCCCACCAGAATTCGAACCTTGGTTCTCTCCTGATTTCTCAGATCGACAGAGGTTAATTGGTGAACATTTGACAGTCAAGCGAGGGCGGTTGAAATTTCGCAGCCGCCGACAGATCTCGATCGCAAGCCTGCGATGCCACGCATCCCGTGTCACCGCCTCTCGCGATGGGCATACCGGGTGAAATGGCGACTTGTTCCCCCGTCACTCACTGCTAGGATGCCCATGTGACGAAGCAGACAATGACGCACGCTGGAAGCGTCATGCCGTGAAACCCGGCGCCTCGCCCGACACTCTGCTCCGCAATACTCGACACTCGCCCCGGCAATGCTCTCCCGATGACCACTGGAACTGAACCAGCCGCTCCCAACGGAATTGACCGCCCGAACACCTGGCGACGCGCCGGGACCGCAATCACCGTGTTGCTCTTCATGTGCGGCGTCGCCGGCGTCGCGTACGTCTGGAGCATCGACCCGGTATGGGGCCGCGGTCTGCAGATCCTGGTGACCTACGCGATCGTCGTGCTCAGCCTGCTGATCGCGCTGGGATGGATGGCCGCGTTTTCCACCTTTCGCTGGCGGACGATTCTGGCCGCCGTCGCGATCGTCCTCACAGCGACCATCGCAACGGCCGCTTCCGTTCGCAGCGTCGAGTTCAGCGGAGACATGCAGCTCATCCTGAATTTTCGCTGGTCCCCTACGTCGGAAGAGCGATTGCGGGCCCACCACCGTGCACAGGACGCGGTTCCTGCGATCAGTTCGTCGGTCGGCCAGGCTCCCGTCGCCACCTCTGAGGACGTCCCCGCGTATCGAGGACACCATCGTGACGGCGTCATCGAAGGTCCGCCGCTCTCGCGGGACTGGCAACAACGTCCACCAACCGAACTCTGGCGGCAACCGTGCGGCGGCGGCTATGCCTCGTTTTCAATCGTGGGTGATCGCTTGGTCACACTCGAACAGCGCGCCAACTCGGAGGCCGTCGTCTGTTACGACGCAGCAACCGGTCGGCAGCAATGGGTCCACGAATATCCGGCCCTGTTCACCGAAGCACTGGGAGGGCCCGGACCGCGCGCCACGCCGACGATCGATGACGGAACCGTGTTCTCCTTCGGCGCCCTTGGCGATCTCGTCGCTCTCGATCTCGTCACGGGCGCGGTGCGTTGGTCGAAGGATCTGCTTCCGGACGGCTTGCCGGTTGTCGAGTGGGGTTTGTGCAGTTCACCACTTGTCGTTGGCGAACAAATTCTTGTTGAAGTGGGTGGCCCTGCCGGGGATGGACTCGTCTCGGTCCAACGCGACACGGGAGATCTCCTGTGGCAACGCCCTGGTGTTGATCGTCTGAGGGAGCCGGGAGCGAGGAATCGAGCCGGTTACAGTTCTCCCAGCCTGGTGACGATCGACGGCGTCGATCAAGTGCTGATGTTTGACGGTGAAGGGCTCCGCAGTTACGCCCCCCAGACGGGCCAGCTGCTGTGGTTCGCTCCGTTCCGAAACGACGCCGGCGTGAGCGTGGCTCAGCCGCTCGTCCTCGATGGAGGCCGCGTTTTCCTGGCGATGAGTTATGGCGTCGGTTGCCGCATGATCCACGTATCTCGCACGGGAGACGAGTGGCATGAACCCGAAGTCCTCTGGGACAACCTGCACATGAAGTGCAAGTTTACGAGTCCTGTTCTGCACGAGGGATTTCTCTATGGGCTCGATGAGGGAATCCTCGTCTGCCTCGACCCGGAGACGGGCGAACGGCGGTGGAAAGGGGGCGCCAGCGGCACGCGCGGCCGTTTTTATCACGGGCAGATCGTGATCTCGAACGGCCTGATCCTGGGACTCACCGAGCGTGGCGACCTCGTACTCGTCGAAGCGACTCCCGACGAGTATCGCGAACTCGGCACCCATCAGGCGCTGGACGCACGCAAGGTGTGGAATCCCCCCACGCTCAGCCGCGGCATCGTCTATGCCCGGAACCACGAAGAAATGGCCGCGTTCGACTTACGTGCAAACCCGTAACCGCTGTGTGCATCACCGCCCTGCACATCGATCATCGATGTGGACTTTGTTTGCTCACTTCGCACTCGGCCCATGTGACTCCTCCCCCGATGGCGTGGCAATCAGCGCGACCTGCCTCGCCATTCCGCGCGCGGCTTCTCGTTAGTCGGCCTCCGCACAGCCGTTGAACGCCAGACTCCCGCCATGAAAGTATGACGCCGGACCGCGGCTTCGGAAATGGCCCCTATTCCCCCGACCTCTCGACCCACTCCGGAGGCGCTTTCAGCCAACCAGCCAAAGCGTCTCGGTTCTGCATCCATTGCCGATCGGTTTCAAGGTCCGCTCCAAACTCGCTGACGATGGAGTCGAACTCTCTTTTTGCAGCGTTGAGGCCTACGAGCTGACCAATCAGCAGCGCCCGTGTGAGCCGCATGATGTAACTCAGTTCACGAGGAACTCTTGCTAATGCTCCATCCATCAGGTCGAGTTTCTCCTCGCGCGAAAACTGATACCGAATGGCCCGTTCAAGCGTCTCGCCCGGAATCGCAGTCGTGAGATAAAACACCGCAGCTCCATCGACCTTGAATTCGACCATCTCAAAGGACTCTGAGAGGGACTCCATCGACACGTGAATATGCGGCAACCACAGATGATGGTAGTCCTGGTGCACAACAAGCGA
>JAHBXU010000633.1 GCA_019636315.1 Planctomycetaceae bacterium
GTACCGGTTGAATCGGAGGTTCCCGCGGAAGTCCCTGATGCCCCGCGCAAGGCGGCCTGACGCATGAAAGGTCACGACTCACTTCGGGTTCGACGCGCCTGGCTGCTGGCGATCTATGCCGTGTGCAGCCTGCCGTTTCTCGTCTACGGGGCGTGGCGGGCGATGCAGACGAATTCCAATTCCCCCCTCACCTGGGTTCCGTCGACATTCCCGCCGCGAGCAGAGTACGACCGGTTCGTCGAGCAGTTCGGCACGGGCGAGGTCGTCATTGCAAGCTGGCCGGGATGCACTCTCGACGAGCCGAAACTCGACAGACTCCTGGCCTCACTGCGGGAAGAGGCCGCTTTCGCCGACGCCAACGGACAAACTTACTTCGAACGAATCACCTGCGGCCGGGAAATCGTGAATCAATTGGCCAGCGGTCCGTTTCCGATTCCTTATGTCCGGGCCGTGGACCGGTTCCGCGGCAGTCTCGTTGGATCGGACGGACGGCAGACATGCCTGATTGTTGCATTCACCCCGGCGGCATTGGAGAACC
The DNA here is from genome assembly GCA_019636315.1 of Planctomycetaceae bacterium. Classification (GTDB taxonomy): domain Bacteria; phylum Planctomycetota; class Planctomycetia; order Planctomycetales; family Planctomycetaceae; genus JAHBXU01. Next base: position 539 of record JAHBXU010000633.1, read on the forward strand.
GGGAACGGCTCGTGACGGCGATGACCGATCGGATCCGCGAGCAATTTTCGATTGGCGAACACGACGTGCATCTGGCCGGTCCCGTCATCGACGGGCTGTCGGTCGATCGCGCCGGGCGGGCATCGCTGGATCAACTGACATTACCCTCGGCAGCCGTCATGGTTCTGCTGGCCTGTCTGTGCCTAGGATCGTGGCGGGACGGGTTGATCGTGTTCGGACTCTCCGTTTATTGTCAGTTGGCAACGTTGGCTCTTGTGCACTACAGCGGTGAAAGGATGAACGCCCTGCTGATCGTGCTGCCGCCGTTGATTCAGGTACTGGCGATTGCAGGAGGCATTCATCTCACGAATTATTACCGCGATTCGCTTCCGGTGTATGGTCCTCAGGAAGCCCCATGGGAAGCGATCCGAATCGGGTGGCTGCCATGCTTGCTCTCGTCGGGAACGACGGCGCTCGGCATAGGCTCACTGATGATCAGCGGACTGACGCCGATTCGCTCCTTCGGCGTGTTCGGGTCCGTGGGAGTGATGTTGGTCTTCGGACTCATGATGCTCGCTGTGCCCACGGTGTGGCTCAGCTGGCCAAAGAGATCGGTCTTCATTCAGCCGGAAGCAAAGCGTGACCGGATTTCCTCAAGGATGACGAATTGGACCGCCCGATGTTGGTCGATTGTGCTAACGGTCTGCATCACGGCCTTGGTCTTCTGCGGATTCTTCCTCAAGGATCTGAAAACCTCGGTCCACATCGAAACTCTGTTCCCGAGAAACAGCCGCATTCTCAGCGATTACCGCTGGCTGGAGGAACACCTTGGCCCCCTGGTGGCAATTGACATTATCGTTTCGTGGCCGCACGAATCGCGATTGTCACTCGAGCAGCGACTGCGGCGGTTGTGGGAAATTCAGAAAGCGATTGCCACCGTGGACGGCGTCGGCGGAACGGTGTCTGCGCTGCAAGTACTCCCGGCGGTGCCGTCCCGTGCGCGCGTGCCATCGGAAATGTACGGTTCGGTTTTCGAACGATTCCTCGACGGCAACCGCGCACACATTGCAAACGCCGGATTTCTCTCCGAAGACAAAGAATTTCAGCGGTGGCGGATTTCTGCTCGTATCAGTTCCGCCGCAGAAACCGATTACCGAGCCCTCCTGCATCAGTTGCGTGCGGATGTCGAGACACAGGTCGCCGCGGCGGCCGATGCGCGGCAGATCGATGTTCGATACACCGGTGTGATGCCACTAGTACATGAAGTGCAGAGTCAGCTCTTGCGGGATCTGTTCCACAGCTTTCTCGGCGCACTGGCGGTGATCCTGGTGGTGATGACCCTTACACAAGGGGGATTCCTGGCTGGCGCAATCGCGATGATTCCCAACGTCTTTCCGATCTTGCTGCTGTTCGGTGCGCTCGGCTGGTATGGACTGCCGGTTGACATTGGCACCGTAATGACCGCCAGCGTCGCCCTGGGAATCGCGGTGGACGACACATTGCACTATCTCACGTTTTTTCAGCAGGCGATCAGCGACGGCCGAAGCCGCATGGAATCTGTCCGATTCGCTTACCGGCATTGTGCGCGGGCGATGATTCAGACCTCTGTCGTCTGCGCCAGCGGACTTTGGGTATTCGCGGTGGCCGATTTTTTGCCAACGAGTCGTTTCGCCTGGATGATGTCTATCCTGATTCTTCTGACACTTCTGGGAGACTTGTGCCTGCTACCGGCGATTCTGCTCAGCCCGCTGGGACGATTCTGGTCATCTGAGGCGGATGCCGCAGCGGAGTCCGCAATACTCCAGTCCCAACTTCGCGCAGGGGAGAATGATGAGCATGAACTTTCACAGGACGAGCCAGCCTTCCCGCCACAATCCAGCCGATCTCCTGCCGGGAAATCGACGACCACCCAGGAATGACATCATCAGGGCAATTCCAAAACAGTCGGTTTTCGGTTTTTGAATTTATTGCAGTTGCGGTACTAGGAATTGCGTTGGCACCGGTGGTGAAAGATGTTCAGAGCAGACGAAGCTGCTAGAATTCAGGTGTGCGTTAAGCCACGGCAACACATCGGTATCGCGAGAAAGAAGGGCGAAGACGCAAATGCCGATCGGATGGTTTACCGGCCTTGGCAAGCCATCACTTCATCCCGCTTGTCCCATATGTCCCCCTTCGACCAACTCCCAGGGCTTGACTGCCAATCACTCATCACAGATAACACGGGTCAGTCTACTAAACCCATAGTATTTTTGGTCCAAGACTATGAACTACCGACATCGACGCTGTGAAGCCGAGTTGATGGATCGGCCAGAGTTGGATTCCGGTTTGCATCACCGCGCGTTGAACGGACTGAGCCGGGTGAACTGGTGGAGTGGCACAACTGGTCGCATCTGGAAGGCGCTAAAAGAGCTGGCCAGGCAACGTGGTCTCAGCCAGTTGCACGTTCTGGATCTGGCGAGTGGCGGCGGCGACGTGGCCATTTCGCTGGCCCGACAGGGCAACGAAGCACTTCCGGTGATCGTACAGGGCTGGGACAAGAGCGACACCGCCACTGCCTATGCCACCGAACGGGCCGCCAGGCTCCGGCTGACAAACGTCTCGTTCCTGCAGCGGGACGCGCTGACCGATCCCATTCCGCAACAGTTTGACGCCGTTGTCTGCACGCTGTTTCTGCATCATCTCTCGAATGCCGATGCCGTGCTGTTGTTGCGTAGGATGCGAGATGCGGCTCGACACGCGGTGCTCGTCGATGACCTGCGGCGGACGCGGGTCGGCTATGGTCTGGCCTGGATTGGAACACGACTGCTGTGCCGTTCACCCATCGTGCATTTCGATGGTCCGGTCTCGGTGAGAGCGGCATTTGAAGTCGACGAGATCCGCAATCTGGCGAAGG
>JAHBXU010000634.1 GCA_019636315.1 Planctomycetaceae bacterium
CACGCTGCGGCACTGACAGGCCGCGGCCCAGTGCTCAGACGCGCCGACCGGATTCCCCCAATGTCCCGATCGTTGATTTCCTGAAGTTGAATTCATGATTCCCAATCAACTTCGACCCGCCGCTGCACGGCAGTTTAGGGACGTGGTTCGTCAACGAGGCCGATCGAGTCAGGCCGCTCACTGGCGAGCAAGCTGGCTGACGTCAACGATGGCACTTGTTGTCAGTGCCGCAGGAGTGGCCGGATTTGCGGACGAGATACGGGAACAGCAGTCGTCGAGTTCCCGCCAGACGTCTCTGCACGAGACGGCCCCGCACGAGTGGTTGCGGCTGACCCAGGACGGGTTCTTCAAGCAGCGGCCGGTCTGGGCGCCCGACGGCCAGACACTGTGCTCTGCGCGGCATCAGGGGTCGACGATCTACCTCTTTCTGACGACCGCAGACGGCGCGGACGAGCGGCGTCTCACCGATCGCCACGATCCCGAATACGATGCCGTGTTCTCGCCTGATGGCCGCCGGATGGCCCTGGCGATCGACAATGCGTCACCGAATCAGGGCGACATCGATGTCTTTACCTGCGCGCTGGACGGCAGCGATCGACAGCCGCTCGCTGTGACGGAAAGCAAGTTGTCGCACGAGGAATGGCCCAGTTGGTCTCCCGACGGGCGATGGATCGCCTTCACATCCACCCGTGACGGCAACCAGGAAGTTTATGTCGCACGTCCCGACGGATCAGATCGACAACGACTGACCGACAACGCGGGCATCGATGCGCATCCCACATGGTCGCCCGACGGCCGGAAGATCGTGTTTGCCACGAACCGCTGGGGCGACCTGGAACTGGCGGTCATGGACCGTGATGGTGGGAACGTCACGCGACTCACCGAGAGCCAGGGGCTCGATGACTATCCCGCCTGGTCGCCCGATGGCGCAGTGATTGCCTTCACCAGCAATCGGACGGGCGACTTCGAAATCTTCACGATAGACCCTGACGGCGGCCGCCCGCGCAATGTGACGTCGAACAGCGCGATCGACAACTTCCCCTCCTGGACGCCCGACGGTCGATTAACCTTCGTTTCAAATCGCGACGGCGGATTCGACATCTACGTCCGGTCTCGCTGACAACGACCACGCACCCACGGATCGAGAGACGTCCGTCCGGGGGCCATATCAATGCGTCAGGAACCGTTCGCCGCAGCCTATTCCCCGGCGGGTTCGTCAGCGCCTGGCGACACGTCCGCTTTCTGCTCCCTCTGAAGCGACTCGAAGTAGCTCTCGGTGGTGCGGTCTTTCTCCAAACTGATGCTCACGACGTCCGGATTCTCCTCGCCCGCACCATAGTAGACGTGCAATGATCGCGTGCGCAGCGGCCCGCGCCATTGATACGTATCGACGCGGCTGGCCAGCGCGTCCAGATAATTCAAACGCTCCGATTGCACGGGCGCGACACCGTTCATCTGTGATACGACGTCGCCTTCCGTCAGGATGTGCTGCTCCTCCGCCTCTTCCCCATCGGCTTCCATCGCCGCTGACAGCGTGTTGTAGGCCTTCGTGAATCCCAGATGGGCTCGCAATTCGAGTCCCATCACAACGAGCAGCACCGCGATCGCGCCCCAGACGATATTGCGCTCCGTTTTGGACCGCACCTTTTTGCCGGACGGATTACCGGGCGCATCCGAAGCGGCGTCGGAGTTGGACGAGCGGCCGGATTTCGGATTGTCAGACGGCACGGAGTGAATTGCGTCGTTCATCGGTCAGCCTCACCGGGGGACTTGAGCACCCAGGGAAGACGCGATGCGGCGCCATCTTCCGCACAAGATGGCACTGTTCCGTGCAGAGTGCGCAGCGGGCCCGGCCGGACAATATATCCCCGGGCTTCACTTCTTCCTGGTGCCGACAGGGTTTGGAATGCCTCTCGTTTACCAACGACGGTATCGAATTGCAATCACCAGAAGCCGCCGCTCAATCCCGACGAGAGGCGCGGTACGCCGCAATGTCGCGCTCAATTTCTGCTGTGAGAGAATCTGATTTCGATTGTCGTGCAATCTCCAACGCGGCTTCTGCGGCCTCGAGCGCCTGGTCGATGCGGCCATCCGATGCATAGGCCGCGGCGAGTGATCGCAGCGGCGGCACTTCACGGCGGTCTGTCATCTGGCAGGCGCGCTCGGCGAGTCGAATGCTGCGCTGTGGATTGCGAACGGACGAGTTCTGACTCGTCGCCAGCAGCCGGGAAAGCTCGATGAGCACGTCGACATTTCGCGGCGATTGATGCACCAACTCCTCGAACAATTGCACCGCCGCGGCGTCGCGCGATGTTTTGACCAGCAGCTTGCCACGCCCGATGGCGGCCCGTGTTGCCGAGGGTTCCGCCTCCAGAATGTCGTTGTATCGCGCGGCCGCTTCGTCAAACCGACCTGTCTCAAGAGCCAGATCGGCGAGCGCCAGATGGGCATCCATAAATCCGGGAGAGACAGCGAGCACTGCTTCCAGTGCGGCTCGCGATTCATCCCAGCGTTCCAGCTTGCGGCAGGCCTCTCCCAGAAAGAATTGTGCATCGAGTGCCGCCGGTTCGAGTGCAACCGCCGCCTGCAACTGTTCGACACATTCCTCCCATCGCTGTTGTGCGAACAGGGCCCGCCCGAGTCCAATCCGCGCAAAGTTCTGATTCGCATCCCATTCGATCGCTTTACGGAAGTGCGCTTCCGCAGCGGCGTAGTTCTCCTGCTTTGCGAAGCACACACCCAACGTTCCCCAGGCCTTGGAATAGTCGGGCAACGACTGGACGACGTTCTCCAGAATCTGCTGCGCTTCCTTCAACTTGTTCTCGTCGATGAGATGCATGCTGTGATGCACCTGTTCGGCATAAACGAACGTCTCTTTGATATCACGGCGGGGAGTCTCACGTTCGGCTCCCTCGGGAGCGACGTGGCCGCGCGCATAACCCAGAGACGCCAGCGCCCGCTGTTCCTGTTCGCTCAAAATGGCGTCCGTTCCCTGCTGGACGACCAGTCTGGACTCGAATTCCTCCAGGGCGTGGCTCAGTTGATCCACCTCGCCCGGCTGCTCGCCGATGACGTTGTGCAACTCGCCAGGATCGGCGACGAGATCGTACAGTTCGGAGTTGGTGGACTGAATGTACTTCCAGCGGTCGGTGGTCCAGGTTCGCAGTGGACACCAGCCCCCTTCCATCAGCGGCGCTTCGGATTCGCCATAACAGGGACGACTCTCCGGGGCAGGCGATTGCCAATATGACAACAGGCTGCGTCCGGTCGACGCCTCCGGCGCTTCGATCTGCAATTCGTCCAGGATTGTGGGAAAGACGTCCGCCAGAGAGACCGGTGATGCGATGCGGAATCCCGGCTCGTCCCCATTGGGACGCCGCACGATCAACGGCACGTGCATGGTCGAGTT
>JAHBXU010000635.1 GCA_019636315.1 Planctomycetaceae bacterium
TCTTCAGCTTGACCCGTCGCACGCGGCGACGGGCGATCTCACGAGTACGTTCAACGCGCCCCATTGGCGAGGGTTCCTTCAAGTCGAATGGTGTCAGAGTCTTCCAGCGAGAAATTACTTGTATCGAGAGAACCCGACGCCGTCAACGGTGAGTCATCGCGTTCCGGAGGATGGGTAGAGAAGCCGATTTCGGCACGGGCGTATCGCCGCTTGGTCTGCCGGAGTGACACGCATGATTTCCACAAGACGCTCATCCCGGCACGAGCATCACACAAGACGCTCCCAAGCCGACGGCTTTGCCGTCGGTCGATGGGGGGGGCCGGCCCTCGTGTCTTGTCAGATGGGCATCGAACGCGTCCCCATCGGCGTTCGACGGCTTTGCCGTCGGCTTGGGAGCGGATGCCGAAACGACACAGCAGGATTTCGCGTCGCGGCCTCCGGACACGACGAACCACACGCAGTGCGGTATGATCCATTTGCGATGTGTTGACCTGTCACCAGGATGCTTACGTCTCCCTGCGAGACGACCTGCCCAGCGCGAGGATTGCCGATGATGCTTCGATTGCTTTCTGGGTGCGGTTCGACGTTTGGGCATTTGGCGGCTTGCGGGCTGATCGGAATTTTCGCGTGCCTTGTCGCGATTTCTCCGTCCGTGGTCGCTGCGGCGCGGCCCAACATTCTGTTCATCTATACCGACGATCAATCCTATCGAACCGTCAGCTGTTATCCCGGGGCGCCGGACTGGGTGCAGACTCCCAACATCGACCGCCTGGCGGCGGAAGGGGTCCGCTTCGAGTCGGCTTATATCGGGACATGGTGCATGCCCTCGCGGGCCACGCTCCTGACGGGACGGCACTCGACGGGGATCGAGTCCATGCGGATGGAAGGAACCTATCCTGGTTCAGAATATGACCCGCAGCGGTGCGCATTCTGGCCACGGACATTCCGCGACGCCGGCTATGTCACCGGGCAGATCGGCAAATGGCACACCGGAACCGATACCGGATTCGGTCGGGACTGGGACTTCCAGAAGGTCTGGAACAGGCCGCGGCACACTGGGAACGCCGGGAAATATTATGACAATCAGTTGATCGAATCGAACGGCGGTCCGGCGGAACTCGTAACCGGTTACAGCACGGACAACTACACCGATTGGGCGATCGACTTCATTCGTGGAGAGCAACGGGATGCCGCCCAGCCGTGGTATCTGTGGTTGTGCTACGGCGCCGTTCACGGCCCCTACGAGCCGGCCGAACGGCATCGGGCGCTCCTGCCCAATGTGCGCGTGCCGATCCCCACGGACATCTATCCGCCGCGAGCCGGCAAGCCGGCCTATGTTTACAGCCGCAACGAATGGATTCTGGATCCGGACGGCAGCGGACAGCCGGTGCATGAACGCGCGCGTGGTTTGTATGGCCGTTCGCTCCACGACTGGGAGCGGCAGTACAATCAGGGCGTCCTCGCGATTGACGAGGGGGTCGGCCGGCTGCTGGAAGCTCTCGAACAGACGGGCCAGCGAGAAAACACACTTGTGGTGTTCACCTCCGACCAGGGATTTGCCTGGGGGCAGCATGGTTTTCGTCACAAGCTGGCGCCGTATGACTCCAATCTGCGCGCTCCGTTGATCATCAGTCGCCCGGGGTCCATTCCGAAAGAGGCCGTCTGTGCCACTCCGGTGGGGGGCATCGACCTCGTCCCGACGTTCTTTGCGCAGGCCGGCATTGAACTTCCGTGGGACATGCCCGGCCACGATCTGTCGCCGCTGCTGGAAGACCCGTCGGCGGAGTGGCCTCATCCGTTGTTGACGTTGATGACCGGCGATCGTTACGGATCGGACACGGCCGTCATCCCTGCGGATGACGAAGAGGTTGTGCGAAATTCCGTTCCCTGGTGGGTCTCGCTGCGTCAACAGCAGTACAAATACATCCGCACACTGGTGAAAGACGAGATCGAGGAACTTTACGATCTGGAACAGGATCCCGAGGAACTGAACAACCTCGCGCTCGATCCTGATCATCGGAAGCAATTGCTGAACTTCCGCGAGGCCACCGTGTCGGAATTACGGCGCGTCGGAGCAAAACTCGTCGACAACCTGCCGGAAGTCGGAACGTTCAAAGCTTCGGCGGAATGACTCTGCAAACCTGCATCATTAAAACCTCAAGCGAATGAGGTGAACACAGTCATCTTCCCGTCGGTTGCCATGTCGAGGTACGCTTGATAACTTGCGACCCTTGATTCTCGGGGAGCGCGGCCCGTCGGGCCGGAGCGGGGGGACGATTCATCGAGATAACCCTATGCGAAAAACTGAGTTAGACAGATATCGGCGACGTTTGCTCGACTTACGTGCGCGGCTTACGGGCGATTTGAGTTCCGTCCTCACGGCGGGGCTTTCCGGAGAAAAAAAGGACAGCGGTCGTACCGGCGGAGATGAGGCCGACCTGGGCAACGACCATTGGGATGCCGAGTTGGCCCTCAGCCTGTCGCAGAACAGCAAGGACACACTCGATCTCATCGAAGGGGCGCTCAAGCGCATTGACGACGGAACCTACGGCGTGTGCGTCGGGACCGGGCAAAAGATCGCCAAAGCGCGGCTCGATGCGATTCCCTATACCCCCTACTGCGTCGAATACGCCGCTCAAGTTGAGCGAAACGGCGGGTAAGCGGAAGACTCGCTCAACGCGAGTCGCAATCGTCGCACCTGACGCTGAGGCGAGATTTCTGGCAGTCGAGTCCGATCACAATCCGCCGTCAGCGGGGGAGGCCGGGTGCGGCTCTCGCTGACGGTTCACGCGGCAGAAGTCGCTCGCTCACCGGAGAAGCGAGCGTTGGAATCAGGGCGGCCAATTCATCCGGCGACGCGCTGAAATCGAGCGACCGCTTGCTCAACATTCTCGCGGCTGTTGAACGCCGTCAGCCGGAAGTAGCCCTCACCCGCTGCGCCGAACCCGCTGCCCGGGGTCCCGACAAGATGGCCCGACTCGAGCAGGCGGTCGAAGAACTGCCAGCTGTTCTGTCCGCCCGGCGTTTTGAGCCAGATGTAAGGCGCGTTGACGCCGCCATAGACATCGAGGCCCGCCTTCGCCAATCCATCACGCAGCAGGCGGGCGTTCTCCAGATAAAACTGAATGATCCTGCGGACCTGAGCCCGGCCTTCCGGGGAGTAGACCGCCTCCGCACCGCGCTGGATGACATAGGACAGGCCGTTGAACTTCGTATTCTGGCGACGCATCCACAGCGGATGCAGCGGTTGATCCGTCCCATCCGCCGTGGTGCCGACCAAGGAGCGGGGAATGACGGTCACGGCACAGCGAGTGCCGGTGAAACCGGCCGTCTTGCTGAAGCTGCGGAACTCGATCGCCACGTCGCGGGCTCCATCGATCTCGTAGATCGAGTGCG
>JAHBXU010000636.1 GCA_019636315.1 Planctomycetaceae bacterium
GCACACATCCTCCAGCGTTACGACACCCGATGCGGGTGTCGGAATTCGGCCGGCGAAGAGGTCATCCTTGACTCGCAGGTACTCCTCAAGGGAGGCATCAGGTTCTGCCCAGCGCCCGAAATAGTGAAGCTTGCCCCGGACTTTCTTCGCCCACTGGCCGTTGCCATGCGCGAACAACGGGAAATCCGTACGCGGTTTTCGCGGCGGTTTCTTGGTTTTCGGCATAGTGGCTTCCAGCAGGCGGAAAAAGGCTTGGGGGTGTCGCAACAGGTGTCGTCACCGTAGCCATTCGCCTCTGGAAATGCAAATATTCCAGGAAAATCAGGGGTGGGTAACGGGACTCGAACCCGCGACCTCCGGAACCACAATCCGGCGCTCTAACCAACTGAGCTATACCCACCATCGATGCCTCGGCCAACGACGGCCTGAGCGGGAGCGTTAGAATATCGTCTGTCTCTGAACGAGACAATGTTCCGTCGAGTCGGTTCGTGAAATTCGCCGCAAGGGCGTCTGGCTGCTCCATTTTGGCGTGCCATGCCGCCTCCGGTTCCTCCTGCCGACCCGCGACCCGAAGCGTGATTGTGGTCGAAACGGAGTCTTCGGATCGCAGTTTTTCATTCCTGTGTTCAAGATTTGCGCCTTCGAACGCAGGATGGACACGAATCTGCCTCTACGGGGGCGAACATCGTTGTTCCATAACGACTGACGATTACGTCATCGGCCGCTGCCATCGGACGGTCGGACGACGGAATCCTGAACTCGCTGGCAGCGGGTGGCGAGTGTCACAGCCGCGTTCCACTGGCAGTGGCAGCACGGCGGAGGCGGTCGTTGAGGGCGCGGCCGAGCCCAACTTCGGGAAACGGGACCGCCACAATCTGCTCCAGGCGGCACGCGTCCAGTCGCCGCACGGCAGCGTAAAAGTTCGCAGCGGCTTCGCGGAGATCTCCTCCTTCAGACAAGACTTCGACGACCGAGTACCCTTCCCATCGATCGTCTGGCCGGAACAGCAGTAGTCCGGTGTGAGGGTTGGACGGGCGGGCCGCTTCAACTTGAATCGCCAGCCGTGTCCGAGGCGCATAATGACGACTCAGCAGGCCCGGCGCCCGCTGAGGCGTCCCGTGCTCGTCTGCTCCGGAGGGGGTGGTGCCGCGTTCCACACGCCCGACGACTGATTCAATCTCTTCCTGCGTCACGCCGCCCGGACGCAACAGGACGGGATGTTCGCCAGACACATCCAGCACGGTCGATTCCAACCCCACGCGGCTCGGGCCTCCGTCCAGGAGACAGTCGATGCGATCGCCCAGTTGCTGCACGACATGATCGGCCGTGGTGGGGCTCACTTCGCCGAATGGGTTCGCACTGGGTGCAGCGATCGGCACACCGGCCAGAGAGATCAGCTGACGGGCCATCCGGTGGTTCGGCACGCGTACGGCAACTGTATGCAACCCCGCCGTGACGAGGTCGGGAACGGTGTCCAACTTCGGAAGAATCAACGTGAGCGGCCCCGGCCAGAAGCGCTCGGTGAGTTGCCGCGCCGTTGGCGGGAATGCAGCCGCGACACGCATAATGTCCGCCGGTTCGGCGAGGTGGACGATCAAGGGATCGAACGTTGGCCGGCCTTTCGCTTCAAACACACGCGCGACGGCCCGCACATCAAACACGTTCGCCCCCAGCCCATACACGGTCTCGGTCCCGAAGGCGACCAGTCCGCCGTTGCGAAGGATCGCTGCAGCACGGTCGACGTCCGTAGTAATGGGGCAGGTCATGAAGTGATGGTAGTGTGCTTCCGGAAAGTGGCAAAGTGGCCGGGCGGCAAAGTGGTCAGTGACGGACGGCAGGTGGCCGTGGCCCGGTGGGATTGGAGTTTCGGTGGTTCTACAGAATTCGCTGGAATGACAAAGACTCGCGCCGCTCCAACCACGTCTGACTCTTGCGCAGTCGAGCCACCGGAAAAGCGGCGGCTTCAGCAACCGAGACAGCGCCCCTTGCCCCTGACCATTTTGTCCACCCCGCCACTCCCCCAATAAAGTGCCCTTGACGTATCAGACAGCTTGTCTGATAATCACAACTCAGTCACGTTGTCTGAGAGAGGAGAGGCACACATGACAGACACACGGCGGGATGTCACCGATTCAGAACTGGCGGTGCTCGATGTTCTCTGGGAGCGGCCGGACGCAACGATCCGCGAGATCACCGAGGCGATCTATCAAAGTTATTCGCCTTCAGCCCACGCCACGGTGCAGAAGCTGCTGGAGCGGCTGGAAGGAAAGCGGTGCGTCACCCGCGACCGCTCCGGTTTCGCTCATCGCTTCCGGGCGGTCGTCGCGCGGGCCGACCTCATCGGCCGCGAGCTGGAGGCCGTTGCCGACAAGCTCTGTGAAGGTTCGCTGACGCCTCTGCTCCTGCACCTGGCGGGCCGCACCCAGCTTACCCCGGAAGAGCGGCGGCAACTGCGAAAACTGATCGACGGCAACAGGGGATGACGGGGGTTGAGTCACCACTGAGACACGGCGATCGGAGTGGCAAAGTGGCAGGGTGATAAGTGGTAAGGGGCGAGTTGTCAGGAGTACGTCATCAACTCGTCAACCCATCAAGTCGTCAGCGGGAGAAGGACACATGAACGTTGTGCTCTCTGACTTCACGATTGCCGCACTGTCGAATGCGGTCCTGGTCATCCCGCTGGCGGCGATGGTCGCGGTCATCTGCCGCTTCGTCCGGCGGCCGACCGTGGCATGGTGCCTGTGGGGACTCGTGCTCTTGAAGTTCGTCACCCCGGCATGGGGTCCGCTCGCCGTGCGGGTCGCGTGGCTGGCAGGCGACGCCGCTGAGCTGGCGCCCGCTCCGACGGAGCTTCCGACCGATTTCCCGGTTCCCGCCTGGGAACCCGTTGCGGACGTCGTCTCCGACTGGAAGCTCGGAAACGAGGGAGCGGACTTGTCCGCTGAGTGGCTGACCGACGATCTCTGGCTCGCAGTGAAAGCCGCATCACTCGTCACGCGAAAAACCGAAGTCGTCGACCTCGAAGGTCCACCGCCCCCTCCGTTACCCATCCGCGCGGACGACGGGGACCAACCGTCGGTGAGCGTTGCCGAATCGTTTGAAGACGGTATCACGACTGGCGCCCAAGGTGCTCCTCGTTCCCAAGCTCCGGCCTGGGAACCCACCTCCGAGAAACTCCGTTTCACGTTTCCCAGAGCGATGCCGGACTCAACCGACCGGCTCGCGAAACAGAGTTTCGCGGACAGGCGTTCCCAAACGGAGTCGGAGGACGAGGAAGGGGAGATCGCAGCGGCGCGTCCGGTCCCGATTGTGCCGCTGTTCTTCACTGGTTGGGCTTTCGGCTCAATCGTGCTGCTCCTGCTGGCGATGGTCCGCGTGCGGCGGTTCGGGACGCT
>JAHBXU010000637.1 GCA_019636315.1 Planctomycetaceae bacterium
TTTCCCAGCGCGAGTTTTGTCCGCAGCTACGAGCCGACGACGCTGCTGCTTGCCGATGGCCGCGTTCTCAGCGGCGTGATTCGCGATGAGTCTCCGACAGAAATCACACTGCAAATCGACGCGGAGAAATCGGTGAATGTGTCGCCGGAGGAAATCGAAGAACGGCTCCCGGGAACCGTCTCCGTGATGCCGGCCGGCCTCGACAAACAACTCACCCCGCAGGATCTGGCGGACCTCGTCACCTTTCTTAAGGCGGCGCAATAGCACAATCATCGCGTCGGGCGCTCGCGTTGTCAGGAGAACTTGATCGGATTCGGGCAGAACCTCTGGAGTCTGGCCGGGTCGATCTCGATCCCCAGCCCCGGACGGTCAGAGATGGTGAGGAAACCGTTCGCATCGAGCGTGAATGGCTCGACCGTCAGCTCATCGATATAGGCGCACGGCGTGAGATACTCGACGTACCGAGCGACCGGAAGGGCCGCCGAGAACTGCAGGTCGGCCGCAAGGCCCACGGCCGTGTTCCAGCCGTGCGGAACGACCTGAATATTGTGGTCGGCCGCCGCCTGAGCGATGCGCCGCGACTCGGTGAGACCGCCGCACTTCGTACAATCCGGTTGCAGAATGTCGACAGCCCGCTGCTCGATCCAGGGGAGAAACGATTGTCGCCTGGTGCAGACTTCACACGACGCGATTGGCACCGGCGACATCCGCGTCAGTTCCACATAGCCGGCCAGGTCGTCGGGAGGAAGCGGTTCCTCAAACCACACAATGCCATAGTCGGCCAGCATGGATGCCGTGTTGCGAGCCCAGTTCGTTCCATGCGGCCAGAACTGTTCACTTCCGCCGGCATCGACCATCAGATCAACATTGTCTCCAACGGTGTGCCGGGCCGTGCGGACGAGCAGTTCGTCAAATTGCCTGTCGCGGCGACCGAACGGCCGCCAGCCGAGCTTGATCGCGCGAAAGCCGCGCTCGACGGTGCTCGTCAACGTCCGGGCTAATGCGTCCGGTTCATCAAACAGGATTGAGCCGTACGGCTTGATCTTGCTGCGATAGTTGCCGCCCAGCAAGCGCGAAACCGGCTGACCGCAGAACTTGCCCATCAGATCCCACAGGGCGATGTCGATGCCGCTGATCGCATGTTCGACCGCGCCACCGCGGCCCTGCCAGAACGACGATTGCCGCAGTTTCTCCGTCACACGCTCCGGTTCAACGGCCGATTCTCCTCGCAACAATGGCCAGAGAAGTTCCACCGCCCCCGTAACCAACGTCCCCGAGGTGAAGCAACTGCCGTATCCGACGGCGTCGGCATCGGTGCGGACGATCACCAGTGTGTGCAGGTTTTCCTGCGGTTCGTGCCCCTGCGGCCAGCCGCCGTCCACCGTCGCCCCGGTCAGGGGACAGACGTCAATCTCGGTAATTTTCACGAGGATCTCGCTGTTATTGTCCATCGATTCATCAATGCGTCAAACAGACCATCGATGCGTCTACCAGAGCCCGGAGCGTCAGCGACGTGAACGATACCATGCGGTCGCTGTTCCATTGGCCACGGTCCGCACAGCGGACTTCAACGAAGTTGTCAGGGGACCTGTCGTTCACCTTGTTCCAGACTGGACGCAGCCGTGACACTCGGTGAGGAGATGGTAGCATAGTCGACCCCTCCACCGAGGGTGAGTCACAGATCATGACACTGGGGACATCCATCGCATGACGAGCCGCGCGACAACCGAATATCGTTACGAAAAATTGACCTGGCCGGAGATCAACGAAGCGGTCCGTGCACAGCAGGTGTGCATCGTTCCCTGCGGAGCCGTCGAACAGCACGGGGAGCACTTGCCGCTCGATGTCGACCTGGTGTGTCCCGGAGGGATCGCCCGAGGCGTGGGACAGCGGATGCCCGACAAGGTGCTCGTGCTGCCGCACATCGCCTATGGCTACACCGGCCATGTCATGGATTTTCCCGGCACCATCAACACGCACTACGAAACGTTCATCAGGCAGGTGGTCGACGTCACGCAGTCACTGGCGTATCACGGATTCAAGAAGATCATTCTGCTCAACGGGCATGGATCGAACATGCCCAACCTGGACCTCGCCGCGCGGCGGACGAACCTTGAGACGGACGCCGAATGCGTGCTGATTGCCTGGTGGCATTTACTGAACATTGATCCGGAGTTCATTCCCGGTTGGCGAGAGAGCCGATTTCCGGGAGGGTGGGCCCATGCCTGCGAACTGGAGACGTCGCTGTATCTGTACCTCGCCGAGGAAGACGTGCGGAAAGACAAGGTCGTTGACCACGTGCACAAGCAGTGCGACGGCAACCCCTATATGTGGGTCGATCTGACCGGGATGGGAGTCGCAGCGCTCACCTCCTGGACAAGCACGTACACACCCAATGGCGTCATCGGCGAGCCGACTTATGCGACCAGAGAGAAGGGAGAACGTGCCTACAACGAGGCGGTCAATCAACTCTGCCGAATCGTCGAATTCTTTCGTGATCGGCCGGCCGATCAGCGGGAGCGACATCAATCTCCGCCGCCGACGATGCGCATCCCCTGGAACCAACTCGATCCGTCGACGGAGAAGTGACCGCGGCGGTCCCGCCCCCAACCTGGCAACCAACACAGCGGTGTTGAGGGAGCGGTTCAATCGTCACAATCGAAGCATCGGCTCAGAAGACGTGCACGGTCTGGAAATGCGGCGCTTGACCCCATAGACAGAACTGCGCTACACTTGCCAGAATGGGTTAGCGGGATCATCCACGCGGCATGACCTAAGTTTCAACTCGGCAGGGAGTTCCGTTGCTCGGCGTCTAACGGGCCCCTCGGCTGAGGGGCTTGCACGCCGGCAGAGCGCGACCGGCGACTCAGAGCTGGCTTGAAATTTTGTGGAAACCCGAAGTGTCGGCGGAAGTCAGTTTGCGAATTGCTGCTTCTCGATTCGTTCGTGACGCGTTGAGTTACGATCTCCCCGCATTCACTGTATTTTCAGACAGTCTCTGAGACATCGATCGAGGCAAATCAGGTTGCGAGCACTGATCAGCGATATTCACGGAAACTTTGAGGCGCTGCAGGCGGTGTTCGAGGACATCGACCGTCAGGGCATTAAAGAGGTGTTCTGCCTGGGGGACATTGTCGGATACGGTCCGAACCCCCGGGAGTGCGTCGACACCGTGATGGAGCGCTGTGCCGTGACCATTCTCGGCAACCACGATCAGGCGGCGCTGTTCGATCCGGAAGGATTCAACGCAGGGGCCGAGCGGGCCATCTTCTGGACCCGCAACATGCTGGAGTCGGACCGTCAGGATCTCAATGAACGACGCTGGGAGTTCCTTGGGGAGTTGCCGCGCATGCGACGGGAAGGGAGTTTTCTCTTCGTCCATGGGTCAGCGCGG
>JAHBXU010000638.1 GCA_019636315.1 Planctomycetaceae bacterium
GGTGGACATCCTGGCGTTGCTGCGCAAACCGGATGCCGCGAAGGTCGACGTGGATGTGAAGTATGTCGGCTTCGAGATCCCCAACAAGTTCGTGGTCGGGTACGGCCTCGACTATGCGGAGAAGTACCGCAACCTGCGTGGCGTGGGCGTCCTCGCGAAGCACGTCTACTCGTAAGTCACCGCTGGTTGAGGGATCGCGAAGCGATCGTCTCGAAACCAGCCCTGAAGTCTCTTGCTGGTTGAGGAGCCGCCAAGGGCGGCGTCTCGAAACCAGCCCTGAAGTCTCGCGCTGGCAGGGGAGCGCTGCGTACCTCTTGCCGGTTGAGGAGCGCGCAGCGCGTCTCGAAACCGGCTCTGAAGTCTCTTGCCGGTTGAGGAGCCGCCAGAGGCGGCGTCTCGAAACCAGCCGCTTGAGGGCCATCAACAGAAAGCGGACCGAAACTCGTCGATGGTTCGCAGCGCGAGTTGAAGTGTGTCTGAGGGTACCCGAGCCGCGATGAGTGGCTGGTCGTCGAGGGCTCGAATGACTCGGATGATTCGCTTGCGGTCTGAACCCTGCAGGTCACTCAGGATAGGGGCAGTGTCGACGATGCAGGCGAAGAGAGTGATGGCATCCTCGAGGTGTCGATCACGGTCCCGAGAGTCGACAGTGTACGCAGCCGCTTTGAGCACGAGCGCCCCGTGAATGCTCGGGACAGGCAGAACGGCCCCAGAGGCGCCTACCTCAAAATAGACAGGTTCTACCCTGGATAGCGCTTGTCGGCCACCGGTGACGGCCATAACGTCACGCCGGGAATGTCGAGGTGCCGGCCGCTCATGCTCAGCCACCATGAGGTCGATTCTCTCGGCCCCACGAAGGAAACGGTAGGTCAATCCTGTGGAGTCATCGACGGTGTATCCGAGCCGCGTGAGCACAGCGGCAGCTTCGGTATAGCTGTAGACGCCTGCCTCTATGCGCACGGTGGCATCAACGTCAGTGGTGACTCGCGTGGTCTCGACTTCATTCGCCATAGCGTGGGACTGCACCATCAGCCCGCCGACGAGAGCCCAGCGGTCTCGCGGGAGCACAGCGGCAATTTCGAACGCGCGGGGCCATGGTTCTTGCCAGCCTCCGACCGGCTCTGCGACAGAGATGCGGTCGTTCACGCGACGGCCGTTAGTCGTGTTTCCAGCCGCTGGCGTGCTGCACTGCTGGTGCGGGTGTCACCGTAGGCGAAAAGCGCGATGTCCTCAATGACGGCGGGGGCATCCGTATCGATTTCAACTATAAGAATGTCACCATCGTTGTCTTGGAGAAGCCGCAGTTTCCTTGCGAGTGCGCGGGCACTCTGAGTGACCTGGATGTTGAGTTTTTCGCCTGTGGAGGTGAAACCGTCAGGAACCGCCTTGGAGCGCACCGATGCTTTCCCTGCCCTCCGCCAGATCGAGACGCGGTCACCGAGAGCGTGGTACGCAAGCTCGCCGATAGTGATTGTGCGCAGGCGCGCACGGAGGCGACTGCGCTGGCTGCCCGCAATCCGTTCAGTGGTGCCCTGCTCGAGGAGTTCGGTAGCTGCGGCGACGGTCTGCGCGTCCCAGCGGCGCCCTCGCTTCATTGTTCTGCTTGCGGCAAGTACGGACCCGCGGGCGACGACTGTTCTGCCTGCAAAGTTTCGGCTGACGACACGGCCACCCCGCGCCAGTCGTTGCACTTGGCGCTGGCTCACACCGAGTTGCGTAGCCGCTTCACTCGTCAACATCTCCATGACATATATGGTCGCATTGGCGACAGTATCTGTCAAACAAAGAATTACTTCTACGGATGAGGGGTTGCGTCTCGTGAGTGTGTTGGCTCAACCCCAGAAGATGGGGTCGCCGCTGTTGGCGATGTGGTCGAGGAGTGTCGACACGTTCTTCGACGGGCGTTTGTACTTGTATTCGTGGAACCGGAAATTGCTGTCGCACCAGTAGATCGCCCACAGCCCGGTGGTGGCGGTGTAACGCAGCCGGGCAACCGATTCCCGGATGGGTTCCCGGCCGATCGCGTCGGGGCCACCCATCAGCGGGCGGACTTCCACGATGTCCACGCGGTGCCCGGACACGTCGGCTTCGCACTTGACCTGGTCCCACATGTTTTCCGGCCACTGTTCGCGGCACCACAGCCGGATGCGGTCGAGGTCTTTCTCGGGGATCGCCATCAGTCAATTGTCGCCGAATCGGAGGTTCGACGCACTGGGTAGCGAGCGCATTTTGGAGCCGTCCCATCTCGCTGGTTGAGGAGCTGCCGCGTCTTGTTGGTTGCGGAGCCGCCCAATCTTGCTGGTTGAGGAGCCGCCTAGGGTGGCGTCTCGAAACCCCCGTCTTGTTGTTTGAGGAGCCGCTGCATCTTGCTGGTTGAGGGATCGCAACGCGCGTCTCGAAACGAGCCCTGAAGTCTCCCGCTCGTTGAGGAGCGCAACGCGCGTCTCGAAACGAGCCCGCCAGTAATCGCTCCCCGCGAACCCCCCAGCACGCCCGTCATCCCCCGGGAGACAATGGGGTCATGAAGTTCTTCTCCGACCCGGTGCTCGAGTCGATGGCGACCCGACGCTCGGTGTCGAAGGTGGGCCCGGAGACTCCGACCGATGCGGAGCTCGCCGACCTCCTCGACGCGGTGACGCCGGTCGCTGACCACAAATCGCTGCGGCCGTGGCGTCTCATCACGCTGCGCGGCGACGACCGGATGCGCCTCGCGAACGCGCTGGACGCCGCCGCCGGGGTGGCTCGCGAACCCGGTGAGATCAACTCGAAGCCGTTTCGTGCAGAACTTCTGATCGCGATCGTGGCGAGCCCGCGGGAGCATCCGAAAGTCCCGGAGTGGGAGCAGCACGCGACCGCGGCCGGCGCCGGCCACCTGCTCGCACTTGCGCTCTGGCAGGCCGGCTGGGGCGTGATGTGGCGCACGGGCTTGCTCGTGAATTCGCCCGAAGTGCGTGCGGTTCATGGGCTGACGGATACCGAGAAACTGCTGGGCTGGCTGTACGTCGGCAGCATCGACGAGAAGTTCCGCGCGCGGCTGCGAAAGTCCAACCGCCCGGCGCTCGACCCGCACAAGTTTCTGGGCACCCTGCCGCGCTAACTGACGCCCCCGCGCTGCCCAGCGTGGAAGGCTATCGGTGTGGACATCCTGTGGCAGGCCGTGACCGATGCCATGGCGGGGTTGAATCCGGCGGCCTATCTGGCGCTTGTGCTCGTCGTTGCGAGTGCATGCCAGTGGGCGGCCTGGCAGTTGCGGGTGCCGTCGATCCTGTTGTTGCTCATCGCCGGGTTCGGGCTGGGCCAACTGGTCACCCCGGATGCGGTTCTCGGCCGCGAGGTGCTCTTCGGGGCGGTGACTCTGGCGGTCGGCATCATCCTGTTCGAGGGCAGCAT
>JAHBXU010000639.1 GCA_019636315.1 Planctomycetaceae bacterium
TGAGCCAGCGTGCCAAGTCGAGACGCTGAGGAGCGTCCGCTGGGGGAGTGAAGTCGTGCAACACGGCGGGGGTACCGGGGGAGACTTCGTCCGACGGCCGTGTGAAGTCCCCCTTAATGAAGACCGTCGTACGGCGCGGCGTCGTGCGCTCCTGCATGACAAACGTCGTGACATCGGTTGCGAGTTGCCGGCCAAGGTCCGCATGGCGATCGTGAAGTTCGCGAACTCCGTCGCTCACCTCGCCGGCCGCCATCAGCAGTGTGAGGTTGTCAGCAAACGAGCGTTTCTCGCTCGAAGTTTCGAGAGACTTCCGCACGGCGCCGGGCAGCGCCCCCTTCATGTCGTCAGAAAGTTGCTCCTCCCAGCGGGCCAGCTCGGAGCTTCGTTCCTTGATGACGGCGGCCAGTTGCTGCTGCGTCTGCTCCAGTTCGGCGGTGAGCCTGGGGACGTCGAGATGGTCGGCATAGACGTTCATCGTCGGTTCGTCCTGATTGTTCAGGAAGGCGAACAGCCGGTAATACTCCCGCTGTGTGATGGGATCGAACTTATGGTCGTGGCATTGAGCGCAGCCAATGCTCAGCCCGAGCCAGACAGTGCCGGTCGTCGCCACGCGGTCAAAGATGCTGTCGATGCGGAACTGCTCCTTATCGATGCCTCCTTCCTGGTTGATCTGTGTGTTGCGATGGAATCCGGTGGCGATCTTCTGATCCTGCGTTGCCTCGGGGAGCAGGTCGCCTGCGAACTGTTCGATGGTGAACTGATCGAAGGGCATGTCATGATTGAGGGCATCGATGACCCAGTCGCGGTACTTCCAGATCTGCCGCGGCCCGTCGATCGAGTACCCGTTGCTGTCGGCATACCGGGCTTGGTCGAGCCACCAGCGGCCCCAACGCTCGCCGTAATGCGGACTGGCCAGCAGCCGCTCAATTAATTCGCGATATGCGGCTTCTGGATCGGTTTCGCTCGCCGCAAGAAATGCGTCGATCTCCGTGGGAGTTGGCGGCAATCCAATCAGGTCCAGACTGACGCGGCGGATCAGCGTTTCGAGGCTCGCCGCGGGAGAGGGACTGAGTCCTTCCCTGGCAAGGCGCGACAGAATGAAGCGATCAATCGGGTGGTCGGCGCCCGACACCTCGGGGACAGGCGTCCGCTGCGGAGCGATGAACGCCCAGTGAGCGTCGTAGCGCGCGCCCTGTTCAATCCAGCGGCGGAGGAGGGCCTTCTGGTCCGGTGTAAGTTGCTTGCCGGAATCGGCCGGCGGCATGAGCAGGTCGGAATCGTCCGTGAGGATTCGCGATACGAGCTCGCTGCCATCAGGGTCTCCCGGGACGATCGCCCGCACACCGCTGCGATCCGCGGTCGAACCCTCGAAGGTATCGAGTCTCAACTCCGCCTGGCGCGCGGCTTCATCAAACCCGTGACACGCAAAGCAATTCTCCGCCAGGATCGGTCGGACCTCGCGACTGTAGTCAACACGTTCTTCGGCGGACAGCCCGGCCACGGAGAACCATGTGACCGCGCTCCCGGCGAAACCGACTGCCGCACACACCCAACGCTTCATGAACTCGCTCCCCATTTCCAGTTCCGCTACCGTACCAAAGAGTGCGATGGCTCACAAATTGATGTCCGATGATCCGCACGACGCCTCAAGACAGAGAAGCCACCCAGAATTCTCTGAATCTGCCGAAACCCGCTCCGAGACGCCCCCAGACTTCGCGACCGTTCACTGCTCGCACTCGGCGTACGACTTCAGTAACCTTGTTCTCTGACAACTCGAACTCAAGCCCTGAACTCGCAGGATTCACACATGCCGGACTCGATCAAAGCCCGCCTGTCCCGCGGCGACCAATTGATGCTTTTCGCCGTGGGGCGGCTGTTTCATCACAATTTGGTGCAATTGCTGGGGATGCGGGGCGGGTTCGACGGATTCTGGATCGATCAGGAGCACGTGGGTTTAACGACGGCCGACATTGAAGTCGCGGCGATGGCGGGACGCAGCGTCGGACTCGACTGTTTCGTCCGCATCGCACCAACCGACTATGCCCTGGTAACACGGTGCCTGGAAACGGGAGCTGGCGGAGTGATGGCCGCGCAGATTCACTCGGCCAACCATGCCGAAGAGTTTGTGCAGTGGGCGAAATTTGCTCCCCGAGGCTACCGCGGGCTGAACGTTGGGGGCTACGACGGCGATTTCGGCGCCTGCCCGGCCGCCGAGTTCATCGCCCGAGCCAATCGCGACACGTTCGTCGCCATCCAGATCGAGACGCTGGGCGCTGTCGAGGAATGCGACGGGATTGCGGCCATCGACGGCGTTGACCACTTGTTTGTCGGCCCGGCCGATCTGAGCCAATCGCTGGGCGTCACGGGACAGTTCATGCATCCGAAGTGTCTCGAAGCCATCGATCGTGTTGCGGCGGCCTGTGCGCGGCACGGCAAGACGTGGGGCGCCGCCACCCCCACCCCGGAACATGCCGCCATGCTCGTCGAGAAAGGCTGCAAACTCCTCTCGCCGATCAATGATGTCCGACTGGCAAACGCCGGCCTGAGCGCTCTCAAACGCGAGTTTGCCGACTGGTTTCCCGCGAAGTAGTGGGGTCGCGGCCGTTGGTGCGATTGCGTCAGTCTGCATCGCGCTCCTCGTCGTCAACACGCGCCGAATGAGTTCCGATCGGTGCGCTCCTCAGGTTTTGCTCGACCCGTATGCCTGCGACAAACAATCGATCGAACGGCGTCGCACGGACCGCTGTGTGGGTGACGATCGCAATGATTGGGCTCGGCACTTCGACCGCGGCCGATCCCCACGTCGACGCCTTGCGGCGAGCCACGCACGTCGTCCGCGCCATGACTGAACCGGAACTGATCCAGATGGTTCCGCAACAGTCCGGACTGCAGTACATAGATTGCCCGCACTGCACGGCCGGAAATCAGGAGCGCCAACTGACCTGGACCATCGATCGGCCCGACGTCGTCACCTGCCGCTTCTGCCAGCACGAGTTCCCCAGCGAACAATATCCGATGAACGACTCCGTCGTCGTTCACAATCCCCGCGGGGAGGAGGTGCGCTTCGAGTATTGGGCGAATGCGGACGGTTACCGGCACTTCTTCAAGGCGCGACGAGACGACGAGGTGCGGCGTTATCTGGCGCGGCAGACACTTCAACTCGCCAAACTCTTTCAGGCGACCGGTGAGGTCTCATACGCGCGGCGAGCGGCGGTCCTGCTCGACCGTTTTGCACAGGTCTTCCCAGGTTGGTGCTACCACTTTGATTATCCCTTCCAGCAGAAGGTGATCTACGACGGCGATGTGCCGCCGGAGCAGTTTCGCGACGGTTATCGCACGGCGCGATGGACCTGGTGGGCCTACAGCGACATCCCGACTGAACTGGTGGAG
>JAHBXU010000064.1 GCA_019636315.1 Planctomycetaceae bacterium
CCCGTTTTTCCTTGTGGTCGACGCGGCTTCAACGGATTGCTCCAACAACGCCTCTGGAATTCTACGGACTCGCGGTCTGCCGGACGACGGGACGCTCGGGAGGATGGAGCATGCGGCGAGCATCGATGCCGGGCGGCGTGGACGAGCTTTGCGGCGCCTGGCTGAAGGCAATGGCCGAATCCCGCGGGTCCTGGCGTCCCGACCCTGCAAATTCAAAATCGTCAATGAGCAATCCCTCCACGCGCAGCGGCGAAGCATCGACGGCCGCAGGCGGTAACGCGCGGCCCACCTCGGCGGCTGCAAGCTGCGTTCCCAGTTTGAGCAAGGATCCTTCTCCCGTCACGCGGACCATCCGCTCCCAGCCCGAGACGGACGCTGCGGCAAACTCCAAAAATGCCGCGCGGTCCGGCGGCATCTCAAACACGCTGTCTTCAGCAATCACCAGGAGCGGCTGCAGCGCGGCGGCGGATGCAGAGGGCAGCCAGCACACGACGCCCCCGCTCTCGCGAAGCGTCGACTGTCGCAGATGCACTCGGAGCGGCGCCGAGCGCTCCGTATGGGCCAAACGAATGAGTGCGCCCGGACCGTACTTGAGGCAGTTGTCAAACGACATCGAGCGAGGCATGGCGTGTGTTTCGATACCGTTCAATTCTCCCGTGAACGTCGAGTTCTGGACGAGTAGCTTTCCCCCCGTCGGGTTTGTCGGATCGGAAACCTTCCAGGCGATCGCGGTCGCCGCTGCATCGGCTGCGGCGGCAGGTCCGATAAATCGGCAACCTTCTATCATCAATGTCTGACTTTGAATCGCGAGCATCATCAATTTCGAATCGGAGTCGTCTCGCGAAAACTGGACGCGCTCGATGCGTACTTGCGTCGCGGCAATTCGCAGCGGCTGATTCGTCAGGATGTGCGGCATGACGCCGGGCGCACCGCGGATGATCAGCGGACCGTCGCAACGGACGTCGGCGACAGAATATGGTCCCGCCGACGTGAGTTCGATGACGCCGTTCACCGGTCGTGACGGGAACGGAATTCGCTCGATCGGTCGCGACACGGTCGACGCACTGGAGGTTGTTGATGGGGCGGCTGCGGAAATCGGTTCCTGTTCCACGACGTCGGTGATGTTGGGCCTTCCGGCAAGACGCAGCAGCTCGTTGCGCGCCCCGGCGTCGAACAGGGACAATGACAGGCCGCCCAGTACAACCACGAGGAGTGCGGCGGCTGTCTGCGGAAATGTCGACGCATTGCGATGGACGTCTCCGTGCCGAGGGGCGACGGTGCCGAACGATGCGCCGAAGGCCGTCAGCCGCTTGCGTGCAAAGCGGCTCTGCAACGGCCATTGTCGGCGAATCTCCGCAGGTCCGGACCCGCGGCCTTCCGGGTTCTTCTCCGTGAGCCGCCGAATCAGCCCCGAAAGTTCCGCCGGCACGTCGGGCACCCAGCGGCGGATGTCGTCCATTGGTTTCGTCTGGTGAGCGGCCAGCTTGGAGAGCGGATCTCCGGTCGGGTACGGCGGGCGTCCTGCGAGAAGCTGCCACAAGAGGCATCCCACCGCATACAGATCGGACTGCGGCGTCGCCGCTCGGCCGGAACTGATCAGCTCCGGCGCCACGCCGTCATAACTTTCCGGGCCGCGCGGTGCATGAATGGACACTCGATTGCCAACCGCTGGCATCACGCCCGGATGCAGTAAGACGGTCTGTCCTCGCTTCGCCAGCCGCACGCTTGTGAGGGACATATCGCCGTGGACGACGCCCCGCTCTTCCAGAGCGGCTAATCCGTCGATGACCTGCCACGCGATATCGCACACCACCGAGATCGGAAACCGTCCTCGACGCACCAGCATTTGCTTCATCGTCGGCCCGGTCACAAACGGACTGACGACGACAAGCTTGCCGTCCACTTCGTCGCAGCCCTGCGGGATGATCAGTGACGGATGCGACAGGCCGCTCAGTTGAGCGATCATTTCGCGGCACTGCTGGACCGCCCTGGGACGTTCGTGAGGTGAAACCTCCACAAAGGTCAGCAAACACTTCTGCCGGTTGCTGCGATGCCGCGCCAGGTGCAACGTCCAGAGTCCGTCACGCTCCCATTCATCGACGAGGAGGCACGGCCCCACTTGAAGGCGTTCTGGAGCATCGGATTCCAGCAACCGGGCCTGAAACGGTGTGATGACGCGCGCCTGGGCCAGCGCATCGATCCAAACGGAGTCGAACGTCGGCAAGTCGAGCGCCAAACGACGAACCTGACCACGGCAACGGCGAATGTCGGCCGGCGTCGCGAGGCGATATCGAGTCAGCAGTTCGAGGAGTGGGCGGGACGGAGGTTCCACGGCCGACGGGTCCATCCATGACCGACGGAAAGCAGGATCGCGGTGTGCGGGGGCGGACTATCCCATAACCCGTCGATTGCGGCAAGATGGACGACGCAACCCCGCTTGCAGCGGAGTGCTTTCCACCGACGCGGGGCGAGCAAAACGTCGTTCGCCAACGCACGGTACCAGAATGACTGATCAGAAACATCAGCGTTGCCAGGGCAACATCGACCATCACTCACGCGTCAGGCGCGATGAAAGCGAAGTCCGACCGATGAGAAACCGGCGCCGAGCGTTGCACGGAGCCTGTTCCCGCAGGACGAACGTTCGCCGTATCACGCGGCGCGGAGGGGCCGGGCGTGTTGCGCCCGGTCAATCCATGCCGTCACTTCCTGCAGATCGGGCGTATTGCTCGACCGCAGCAAGCGCTGCCCTTCGGTTGTCTGGACGAACGGTCCCACGATTCCAAACAGAGTGCGTGCGTCCATGCGGGCGACCTGTTCCGGCTCGGTGATGTCGCACGCAACTAGCACTTGCGCATCGTGTCCTCTCAGTTCCGGAATGCGGCACACGAGCCGTGCCTGTTGCTGCCAGGCGGCGATGGTTTCCGCCTTCACGCGGCGACTCTTCAATCGTTCTGCGACCTGGACGGGCTGACAGGCCAGGAGATCGCCCACTGTAACCACCCCTAAACTGGCCAGTCGCGACGCCATCTTGGGACCAATGGACGGAGCGTCCACCACGGGACACGATGGGCTGAGGTGAAATCGCAATCCGGGGGCCGGACCGCCCGCCACGTGGGCCGCTGCCGGCGCCACACGGCCGACGACGGCACGATCTTCTGACCGGTCCTCTTGCGCTCGCGGGAATTCGCGGCGGACACCCCTGGCCAACCGGCTATCACGCATTGCGGCTTCGACCGAGCGCGAGCGGCGAGCACTGTGAATCCAGCGCTGCAAATCCTCTCGCGACGTGAGGTTCGCCACCGCTTGCGGATCGCGCTGTCTCCGTGCATGTCGGTCGAGCCGATCAATCAACTGTGCGACATCGCATTCCGCCAGTTGATGAGGATCTTCAATGCCCACAGAAACAAGCAGTTCGGCGTCGCGGGCGGTGAGATTCGGCACGCAAGTCAACAGGAGCGCTTCCGCCTGCCAGTCACGCAATCGTCGGACATCCACCTGTAGACTTCGCAATGGAATGGAGGACTCGTCCGCTGGGAGGGCGAGAAGATCGCAAACCGTTTCGATGCCCAGTGCCGACATTCGCCGACCCATCTGTGCCCCGATCGACGGGACGTGCTGGAGCGAACTGTCCATCGAAAGCCAGAACGGCCCGTCGGGCTGAGGCTGTGCGGAAACCAGCAGTTGGCTTGCGCGATCCTCCTCACTTGCAGCACCGTTGACTGAAGAATCCACGACTGTCGAATCGCCCGCCTGCAGTTGCAGTTGGGACGCCGCGGAATCTCGATCCGCTGCGGCGGATCGGATCTGCGCGGTTGCTACGGGGAAAGACTCCTCCGAACGTGTGCGCGACTTTCTCTCGACCCAACCTTGAACGAACCATTCCGATGGCGAGACATGGGATTGAGAAAACAGCATGGGAGCGGATGTGGCTCCGGGCAGCGCCTGCACGGAAACGCCGGCCGATCGAAAGAGATGGGCCGTGTGCGTGCCGCACGTCAGATACAAAATCTGCTGGTCGTGTTCGTCGGCAAATGCCTTCAGCAGTTCAACCGCTTCCTGAAGCCGGTCCAGGTCGCAATCGACGAGCACGTCATCCAGCACGAGCGGGAAACGGATGCCTCGCTCGGCATAGGCCCGCAACAGCGCCAGACGCAGGCTGAGCGCGATCTGCGCGAGCAGCCCGCGGCTCACCGCGCGCCAGGCAAACTCGGACCCGTTGTCGTCAATGATGGACAGCTCTTGCGGATCCAGCGTCACACGCAGCTCGCAGTAACGTCCCGCCGTGAGCCGCAGGAGATACTCGGAGGCCCAGCGAATGCAGGCCGGCCGCAGATCGGGCGCCGCAGCTTCCGCCGCACTGGCGGCCTCAAGACTGACAATCAATCGCTGACGTTGCTGCAATGTTGCCAGATCCTTCAGGACCGCATCCAACTCCTGCTGCAAAACCGCCGCCTGCTGATGCCGTCGCCGCACATCGTCTGGAATCTGGAGTGGTTCCGCTTCCCGATGCGCTCGCCGGACCGCCCGTCGTGCTTCGAGAAGGGCGGTTGCGATCTCCTGACGTCGATGTCCAAGCTGCGACAGTCGCTCCTCGATCCGCTGGATCGATTCCGCAGTTTCCCGCGACGGCATCTGGAGACTCTCCGCCGCGGACGAATCGCTGCCGGCGTGCTGCACCTCAGCCGCAGGCGGCGACACACAGGGAATGTCCTGATCATGATGAGCGGAGCATTGACAGCACTCCCGATCAACCGCCGATTGTGCTTCCCCGCGCCATGTTGTCAGCCGGCCAGTCTCTGCGAAGAGCTTCCGACGTTCCGCATCAAGACTTTCCAATTCCAGGCGAATCGCCTGTGCCTCGCGATCCAGGCGCGCCGCTTCGGCGTCCAGTTCGGCTTTCAATTGAACAAGCTCAAACCGTGAGACTGTGTCACACGTCCCATATAGCCTGCGGCGCATTTCGGTCATTCCCTCACGCGCGGCGGACGACCATTTGCTGCAGACGCATTGGCGCCGCGACGGAGCCGCATCCAGACGCTCGGCTTCCGTCTGGAACTCCAGGAGAGCATCCTCCATTGCACCGAGCGACTGCCGCAACGTGGTGACGAACTCTGACGTTGGAAGTGCGGGACATCCAGCAATCCGTGCTGCGCGCAGGTCCACATCGAAACGTGCGCGGGCAATGTCCGCGAGCTGAATGCGTGCCTCGGCCACCCGGCGATCGATGGATTCGACCTCTGCCTGCCGCGCCACATGAAGATGTCTCGTCGCTGGCAGACGCCGCAGTCGCAGGACCGGTGCGTTCCGCCGCGGTGTCAGGCGATTGCGGCTGACGCGCGCCCACGCTCGATCTTCCGCTTCCCGAAGATCGCATTGGGCCGCCTGCAATTCGGCATGCAGCCAGTCGACACGCTGCTGGAGCCGTCGCGAACTCTCGGCCTGCCGGCGGCTGTGAACTTCGTTCGCGGTTCGTTCCTGTTCTGCAATCTCATCGCGGAGGCGCTGCAGTTGCAACTCAAGCTGTTGCCGCCGCTTGTTCAAACTGGTGATGCGGGCCTGCACCTCCTCCGCCTCATTGGCAAGGCGCGCCCGCAGCTCCCGAGCCGCGCGAAGTGCCGTCGCCGAAGTTTGTCCCTCGGCCGCCAGTTCAATTCCGTCCTGCTGAGCGCGGCGGATCAGTTTGTCGACAGCGGCGACTTCGCTCTGGCCTGCGAGGAAGAGCAGGGGAATCTGAGTCACCGGCGCCGAAGGAATTGATGCGCTGGAGCTTTTTGTCAACGTGCGGCTCAGGCTGAGCAGCGTTGTTCGCAAATCGCCGTCTTCCTGATCCCCCGCCGATCGTCCAAACCGCGACACACTCCCGTGTGAATCGACTTCGATCGCCCCACCCCCGGGGCCCCCTTTTGTGACCGGCAGCAGTCCCAACCGTCGGGCATCGGCATAACCGCAGAACATGCCTCGCAGAAACTGCAGCAAAGTCGTTTTCCCGGCTCCGTTCGGACCGTAAATCACGTTCAGCCGCTGCGTCAGGCCGTCCAACGAGATTCCGGAAAGCGCCCCGAAGCCGTCAATTTCAATCCGTCGAAATCGCATGCGTCAATCGCCTCATACGCAGAATAAAGTGGGGTGTTCGACCAGAATGCAGAACGATCCTGCCCCGTGGATCAAAGACAAATCGCGGCTTTGCGCTCTCCCGTCTGCGAATCCGGGAACGCCTGAGCCGCGTTGATCGAACTGAGCGGGGGGTGATGCCACCAGCGCCTCCATGCACTGTGGTTGGTCGACAATTGCGAAAGGGGTTGGGAAGATACCGGCACCTTGTAATTCCTGCAATGCCGGTTTTGGCAGGGAAAACGGCGACGAATCGTGAGTTGGCGATGAACGCCAGGCAGGGGCCATGCCGGCGGAAATCGTGCGGCACATCTTGAGATTCATCGGCGAACACGACGCGGCCGGCCCCTTCGACCAAACCGCAAGGACGAGACGACTCGATGACCATGGCTGACCGATTCGATGCGATCGCCGATGTCATTCGATCCCGCCGGACGATCGAGACATTCCGCCCCGAGGTTCCGCCACGGGAGGCCATCCTGCGGGCGATCGATCTGGCCCGCTGGGCGCCCAATCACAAGCACACCGAGCCGTGGCAATTCCACCTGCTCGGACCGGAGACGACCGACGCGATCGTTCGCCTCAATACAGAATTGGTGCGATTGGCAAAGGGGGCCGCGGCCGCGGCTGCCAAACACTCACGCTGGTCGGCCATTCCCGGCTGGATGGTCCTCAGCTGCAACGTGAGTGAGGATCCGAATCGCACGGAAGAAGACTACGCTGCCTGCTGTTGTGCAGCGCAAAATCTGGCCCTCGCCCTCTGGGCCGAAGGCATCGGTATGAAATGGTCGACCGGTGCGGTCACGAACACAGCCGAGTTCTCCCGGCTGCTCGGATTTGAACCAGGCGTCCGCCGCATCGTCGGTTTGTTCTGGTACGGCTATCCCGGTTCGGTTCCGGAAAGCCGGCGCAAACCCGTCGACGAGATCATCGACAACCGCCCGTAGCGCCGCTTGCCGTTTCGCCCCACAGAAAACCGCAGTCATTCACCGATTCGGTTAATACTCATCCGCCATCGCGGTTCAACGGACCAGCAGTTCTGAAATGATGCATCCACGAGGATCGAGGCCATGTTCCCGTATCGGCACCTCCTGGCGGACGGTTTTGCGCGGCTGCATCCCGCACTGCAGCAACTGCATGGATCGTCGGCGACACTGACGGCAACAGGGCAAGTGGACATTCAGCACGGCGCGACGGTTCCGGCGAAATGCATTGCCCGCCTGATGCGGCTGCCCGCAGGAGGCCGCGAAGTTCCCCTCTGTTTAAAGGTGAAGCGGTCACCCGGCGGAGAGCACTGGTCGCGGTCGTTTCCACAGCGAGAACTCGTCTCACGTCAGACCCGTTGCCGTCATGGGTTGCACGAGTCCTTTCGCATGATGTCGTTTGACTTTGGTCTGTGCGTTGTCGAGGGAAACCTCAAAATCGAGTCGACCCGCTTTTACCTGCTCGGCCTGCCGATGCCTCGACGATTCGCGCCACACGTTTCGGCCGTTGAGTGGGGTGAAAACGGTGGTTGGCGGGTCCATGTGGAAATTCAGATGGCCGGCATCGGCCTGCTCCTGCGGTACTCGGGACGGATGAGCCTGCCATGACGCCCACACTCACACTGCTGATGGTTCAAGGGTGTCTCGGCGCCTTCGACACCCTCTGGTATCACGAGTGGAAGCAGCAATTGCCGATGCGGGCCGGCGGGAGACGGGAACTCATCCTGCACGCGCTGCGGGATTTCGCCTATGCCGTCATCTTTGGTTCGTTGGCCTGGTTTACCTGGGACGGATGGCTGGCGGCCGTGTTTGGCGGACTGCTGGTCTTTGAGATCGTCGTCACGCTGCTGGATTTCGTCGAGGAAGATCGCGTGCGTCCACTGCCACCGGGCGAACGCGTGATGCACACGATCATGGCCATTGTGTACGGAGCGTTCCTCGCGAACCTCCTGCCGCAGGTCGCCAACTGGTTCGACGCGCCGACGCGGCTCGCCCCTGCGGCCTACGGCTGGCTGTCCTACGCCATGACGCTGTTTGCCGCGGGCGTGTTCCTCTCCGGCTGCCGCGACCTCTGGGCGGCAATCCAATCGCCCTCGCGCGTCAAGACCTGAGACCCTCAATTCGTCACGCGCGTTCGGGACGCATGCTCGGAGATCCGCCCGACGCCACAGCGTTGCCGACAAACGGCCACGTTACGCGAACCCAACCAGCAGCACGAGTGCCGCGGTCGCCATCACGAGTCCGGCCATCTCGTAGTCGTTGAGCGATTCGCGAAACAATACCACGCCGATCGCCTTCCAATCCAGATCAAGCCTCCCAGGCCGGCTGCCATGCTCACGTCGCGAAGCAGCGTGAGCATGCTGAGATTTCCGACCTGCATTCGCACATGCTTGCCCTGCTACGCGATGCAAGCATGGCACGCTTGATTGAACACATGGACAATGCCACCCGACCCGCTTCAACGAGTGAAGTAGGGTGGGTGGAGCGAGTCGAGGCTGGTGGTGGATTGCGCAATCGCCTTTGAAGAACGGAAAGGTTTCCGTTTCCCAACAACGACTTGCGAAACCCACCGCGGCGTGTGTCTGCCGGGCTTCATCCACCCTGCGGCTATTTCAGCCTACGCATACAGAGCTGGTACCGCTTCCGCCTTCACCAGTTCGCGCGGCTGGTTCAAATGGTTCATCACGATCGTGTCGGGCTTGATGCCGACGCTTTCGTAGATGGTGGCCAGGAGCTGGCCGGGGTGGACTGGGTCTTCGAGCGGGGCGGAGGCAGTCTGGTCGCTCTTGCCGTGGACGTAGCCCCGCTTGATGCCGGCGCCGGCGACGAGGGCCGTGTAGCAGTACGGCCAGTGGTCGCGTCCGTCGTCCGAATTGCCGTTGCCGGACGTGCTGACGCCGCGCTGCGGAGAGCGACCGAACTCACCGACCGCGAGCACCAGCGTCTCGTCCAGCAGGCCGCGATCGTCGAGGTCGGCAAGGAAGGCGGCCAGTCCCTGATCGAGCATCGGGCCGGACTGCTTCTTCATGCGGTCGGTGAGACCGACGTGCACGTCCCAGGAGTGGTTGTCGCTGTTGGCAATCTTCGGCCAGACGACTTCCACCACGCGTGTGCCGGCTTCCACCAGGCGACGGGCGAGCAGCAGGCTCTGGCCGAACGTATTGCGGCCATAGGCGTCCCGCATCTCGCGGGACTCCTGCTCCAGGGCGAACGCATCGCGGGCGCGGCCGGAAGCAATGAGTGAGAGCGCCTGGTCGTAGTACTCGTTGAGGTTATAGTCTTTCACCGCGCGGTCGACTTCCGGCATGCCTTCGTTGATGACGTCCCGCAGCTTGGCGCGGCGGGTCATCCGCTTGCCGTAGACGTCGGCCCGCATCTCCAGGTCGGCGACGCTGATGCGGTCCATCTTGTCCATGTCCATGTCGTCACCGGGCGGATACAGATAGTACGGATCGAACGCCTTTCCGAGGAATCCGGCCGTGCCCCCTTTGCCGACGACGTTGCTCTCCTGGAGAGGCCGTGGGAGCATGACGAACGGCAGCATGGGCTCTGTGGGGGGCCTCAGGCGGATAATGTTCGACCCGAAGTTGGGGAAGTCCTTGGGACTCGGCGGCTCCAACTGGCCGGACGGGCTGACCTTGTCCGTCGTATAGCCGGTCATCATCTGATAGATGGCGGCCGTATGATTGAACAGTCCATTGGGCGTGTAACTCATCGAACGGATGAGCGTCGCCTTGTCGATGACTTGTGCGAGCTTGGGCAGGTTTTCGGTGAACTTGACGCCTGGAAGCTTCGTGTCGATCGTGCTGAACGCGGACTTCACGTTGTCCGGCACGTTTTCCTTGGGGTCCCAGAGGTCGAGGTGGCTCGGGCCGCCCTGGAGATAGACCATGATCACACTTTTGGCGCGGCCCCAACCGCCGGCGGGGGTGAGTCCCGAATTGGCGCTCGCCGCCTTGAGCTGCAGCATGGAACCGAGCGTGAGGCCCAGCATGCTGGAGCCGCCCACGCGGAGCACATCCCGCCGCGTGACGCCGAGGTGAGAATCGCAAAGATCCTTGCCGGGTTGTCCGGGAACGCGAATCAGCATGGTTGGCTTCCTAATGTGAGAGGAAGGGGATTGCTGGAGTGTAACGAATTTGCGTTAACGATTAAACAGGAACGCCGGGCTGTTAATGAGTGCCCAGGCGATATCTTGTGCGGCAGTCAGGCGCGCGTGTTCGAGCTGCTCCGCACTCAGTTTGACGGCTCGTTCGAGCCGCACCAGTTGCGGGTCGACGGTGAGCGGCTGGCTTTCTTCATCGAGCTTGGCTTGGCGCTCGACAACTCCGGCATCGGTCGGCCGCGGCTGGCGGGCTTGTTCCAGTGTCACTTCCTGCGTTCGACGCTCCGCCCGGAACGACTTGAACCAATCCAGCAGTTGTTGCTGTTGTGCCTCGGTGCGGGCGCCGCGGGCGATCGCAAGGATGTCGTCAACCTGTCGCGGGACGCCAAACTCCAGCGGGGTCTCGGCATCGGTGAGGGAAATCCGGAAACGGCCAAGCCAATGCTTGCGGTCGAGGAATCGCTGGTCGAGCACGAACGTCAGCATGCTGGCGTCATCGAAGGTCAAAGGCTCCTTCAGGGAGAAGACAGCGACGTGGTCCTGACCTCCCTGGTCGCCAATGGCCCAACCGTCAGCGCCCTGATCCAGACTGCCGTTGACGGCCTTGGCGGGATCAAAGTTCTCCTGGTGATGGTCAGCCATCGCCTCGGCGAACGGGATGTCCTTCTTCTGGCGCG
>JAHBXU010000640.1 GCA_019636315.1 Planctomycetaceae bacterium
CGACGCGGACCTGTCGCGGCGGGCGGCCAGGATTCGCCACAGGCCGCCGGCGGCTCAGAGATCGCCACAGCCGTTCCCCTTACGGAAACCACTTCCGCGGCCCAGCCCGGTACGCCATCCAGTAATGTCTTCAGTATCGCCCTGCTCGCCATCCTGGGGGTGGCGACGGCCGGCAGCGTTTACGTGTTGACCGTGCGGGAGGATCGAAAACGCCGCGCCAAATACAACCGGCTGGCAGCAGCAGCTGACAAATCGAACTCGACGGAATCCCCGCGATCGCGTTCGCGGCGTTGACCGACACACGTCGCCCCGATGTCGTGCGTTACGGCCCTGAACAGGACTGCCAGACATCGAAGACCTGGAATTCATTCGGAAGTACAAACACGTGAAGACCATGAGCCATTTGAGCCTGTACCGCATCGCAGCCTTCGGACTGTGCCTTCTGGCGGCCCATATCGATGCCTTCGCGCTCGATACGGTGACGCGCAAAAGCACGGACCGCCGCGCCGCAGGCGAAATCACAGCCGTCACTGCAACCGAGGTCACCGTTAAGCCGGCCAGCGGGAACCCTCTCACGATCCCCGTCAATGATATTGCCGGCATCGAATGGGACGGCGCCCCGCCCGCCCTCGGCCTGGCGCGGGCCAAAGAGGCGGCCGGCCAGTACCTGCTCGCCGTCACCGACTACGAGACGGCCCAAGGACGAGCACCGACCACAAAGGCCTTCCTGCGTGCCGACATTGCCTTTGGCATCGCCTCGGCCACCGGCAAGCTGGCCTTGATTGATCCCGAACAAATCCCCGTCGCGGTTTCGCGCCTCGATGCCTTTCTGCAAACCCATCGCGACCACTATCGGCGTTTCGATGCACTGCTCCTGCTGGGACAGGTGCGATTGGCCCAGGAGGATTATGCAGCCGCGGAACAGGCATTTCGGGAAGTGGAATCCGCTCCCTGGACCGACTATCAGATGGCGGCCGCCATTGGGCTGGGCCGAACGGCCCTGAGTCGCGGGGACGCCGCTGCCGCGCGCCGGGCTTTCGACCAGGTGATCGAAACATCCGCCGCCACACCGGCCGAGACCGCGCGGCGATTTGAAGCCATGCTGGGACAGGCCACCTGCCTTCAGGAAGCCCGCGAGTTTGATGCCGCCGCGCAGATCCTGAGCAAAGTCATCCTCGAATCGCCCGCGTCAGATACGCGACTACAGGCGGAAGCGTACGTCAGGCAGGGCGATTGCTATGCGGCATCCGGTGATCGTGCGAAGGACGCCGTGCTCTCCTATTTGCATGTGGATGTCATTCCCTCGCTTGCGGCGGAGAAGGATCTGCATGCCGAAGCACTCTATCAACTCGCGCAACTCTGGCCGCAACTCGGACACGCAGACCGCGCCGATCAGGCCGCCGCCAGACTTCAATCGCTCTATCCCGGCAGCCAGTGGGCGAAGATGCTCACGGGCGGGTAAACGCCTCCCGAACCACCGGAAGTTCGCTGTGCACTACCCGGCGCCCGTCAGGGCGCGCTGTGCATTATTGAAGAAGACGTCCTCCAGCGCCGCCGGGTCGGAAATCATTCGGCGCAGGAAGGTCTGCAACTGCGTGTTGTAACAGGTGCCGTTGAAGTTCTCTCCTTTCCCGTCGCGGCACGGACAATCGCTGCCAAACAGAATCTGCTTATGGTGGCGCGCCAGGAAGCCACCGGTAAAATCTTCGTCTCGTGTCAGCGCGCCGTAGCCGCTGCCGGCGGAGAGATCGGCATAGAGATTGGGATACTCCCCGAGTAATCGGTCGAGCAGACCGCCCGGTTTGACCGCGCCCGTCGGGTACAGCGTCTTGTCCGCCGGAGGGACATCGGCGCTGAGATTGGCCCACCACGTCTGAGCGTGCCCGATGATACGCACCTGTTTGTAGCGTTTGAGATAGGTTTCCAGATGCTCGGCGAGTCCCTGATTGTAGCCGTTCGGGCCATCCTGAAAGTGCAGCGTGATCGGCCAGTTGAACTCGTCACACAGGGCGATCACTGCTTCGACCCGCTTGTCCGACAGCGGCACGTGCTCCTTCTGTTCGCCGATCCCGCGGCACCCCAGCAATTGATAGGCCCGCACGCGGTCGAGTGCGTCGTCCCGACGAATGTCCGTCTGGCAGAACGGAATCACGCGCTCCGGATACTGGTAGTAAGCATGCAGCACGGTCTCCGATCTCAGCGTCACGCCCCCCTCGCCCGTCTCCAGCGGCAGGACAAACGCCTGCGTCGTTCCCGTCGCATCCATGTGCCGGAGGGTGTGCTCTATCGAGCGGTCGAAGTGGTTGATGTGCAGATGACAGTCGAGCAGTCTTTGTCCCTCATGCGCCCCGCTGGTCGAGGTGGAAACCTGTTTGTCGTCACCGGCGATCGGCCGCAGACAGGTTGTCGCAGCACAGACCGCGGCGGAACTCGTGAGAAAACCACGACGTGACAGCAGAGTCAAATTCGACATGAAAACCACACTTCCAAATGAGTTCTGAAAATCAGTTCAGATCGAGGAGCGACATGTCGACCGCCGCTGGATTCGATGCGGCGTCCAATGACACAGTCGCCAGACGACGTCAATCTCGCGTCGGTCCCGCCAGGGGAGGTGTCTCGAAGAAGCGGCCCTCGTCGATCAGACGCGGGTCGCCCGTTCGCATCAGTTCGTCCAGCAGTTGTTGCTCAAGCGCGGCTCTCTGCTCCGCGTACTCAGATTCCGCGGCGACGTTCCTGGTCTGATACGGATCGGAATTCAGATCATACAGCTCCTCGCGCGGCCGTTGGCCATAGACCCAATGGAAGTGGGACGCCCATTCCGGGTCGTTTCGCATACTGACCAGCCATGCCTTCGTGGGACTCGCATCTTCATCTGCCAGCGTCACCCGAGTCTCTTCCGTCATCTCCTTGATCGAAGGGGGATCAGCACCATCGAGACGATACGGATCGCCGAGCGGCCAGCGGTCTGGCTTGAAGTTGATGATGTAGAGTGAGTCCTGCGTTCGAATGGCCCGTTGCGGGTAAGGGGCGAAATCGGCGCGGGCATTTTCGACATGCCGCTCGCGACCGAAATACACAGCCGTTCGTTGCGGATCGACCTGCCCCGACTGGTCGGACGTCAAGATGCTCGTCAAACTGCGGCCGGTCATCCGCTCGGGAATCGGTACACCGGCCAGTTCGAGAAACGTCGGCGCCAGATCGGCCAGACTGATCAGGTCGTCGACGACGCGGCCGCCGTTCGTGCCGCCGCCACGGATCGCGAGTGAGACGCCCGTGCCGAAGTCATACAGATTGCACTTACCGTGAGGAAAACCGGGCGGCCCGTGATCGCCGCTGACGACGAACAACGTGTTCTCCAGTTCCCCAAGTTCGTCCAA
>JAHBXU010000641.1 GCA_019636315.1 Planctomycetaceae bacterium
GCGACGTACTCTCGCACAATCACAAAGTGCTGTCCGACACGTCCGGAGTACAGCAGTTCCGCGTTGTGCGCGCTCCGCAGGCTGTAACGCAGCTGCACTTCGTGCTCCAGCCGCATCAATGTGCCTGCGGGGAGCGAGTTGATCCGTGTCAGTCGGATGATGACCGGCCGACCCGTGG
This sequence comes from Planctomycetaceae bacterium, assembly GCA_019636315.1. GTDB lineage: Bacteria > Planctomycetota > Planctomycetia > Planctomycetales > Planctomycetaceae > JAHBXU01. Next base: position 179 of record JAHBXU010000641.1, read on the forward strand.
CGATGTCGCGCCCCCGACATCGTCGGGCATGACAGGTCGGCGACAGCTCGTGCTGGACCTCAAATCGTCCGTCGATGAGGTGCGGAATGTCCTCCGGCAGCGCAGCGGCAGCAGGCGCAGATGTGGCGGATGAGACGAGCGAGTTCCCCATTCCTCATGCCCCTGAACGGGCGATCGACGACGAACCTCCGCGGACCGAATGCCCATTCGGAACGTACCGGGTGACTGACCGCGATCCCAAGGGCGCCGCCCGCAGAGAGGAAGGTCCCCGAGGCGACGTGGTGGCAGTTTCCGGCCGCCAGGCTGCCGCGCGCGACGACGCGCCAGCAAATGGCTTGCCGCGGAAGTTTAGCCGACTCACCGTTGCATCTCGCCCGGGAAGGGGCGGAGATCGGTCAATCGTCGCTGATTCTCACCGACTCTGCCGTCTTTCCGGAAAGTTCCCGTTCGCCCGCATCGCAATGGCATGGTCCAACAGCCACTTCTGGAGACACGATACGCTTTGTGCCGGTCTTCGCGGTGGGATCAGATCCACGCTTTCGGTAAGGGTCAACGATCATTCCACCGCGACGCGCACAGTCAATCGGGTCCGCGAAAGCGTGTGATCTCGGCAAACTTTCCGCGACAGGTGATCGGTTCGGCCAGTCGGCAATTAGTCTCCAGGAATCCAGTCAATTGGCAGAACTCGCTGTTGTTCATTGACGGATCTGCACACAGGATGGGCCGTAGTGCTCGATCGGATCATGCGGGACGTCGGTCATGTGACGACACCGTCACGCGGTCCCCGCCGTTATCAGCGTCCCCTTTCCTGTCCCCTTCCGGGAGTTTTCACTGATGAATGCTGAAGTTGAACGTTTTTTTGAACAGGATGTTGCTGCTCTCATTGAGGAGTTCCGAACTCTGGAGTCGGAAGTCGATCGAGAGGCGGTTCCGGGACCGGGCGATACTCTGGACCGGCTGACTCAAGCCATCACACGGACGCTCGACGCCTGCGCCGCCGTCGAGGCCCTGCTGGGTGAGGATTCGCCGCAATTGAAGGAAGTTCAGGAACGTTTCCGGGACGCAATCCGGCCGTGGTTCGATCAAAGCTGGTTCATGGAGCGAGCCCGCAGCAAGCCGCGCGGATATCCCGGAGACTACGTGCTCCTTTCGGCCATCTACGACAACGTCCCCAAGTCGCGCGGCCTCGGCGGATTGCTCGACCTGTACTTCCTCGATCAGACGCTGGCCCACGGCGTAAGAACACGCCTGGCCGGGGTCCGACGCTTCCTGACGAAGGAAGTGCTCCGACGACATTCGGCGCTGTCCATCCTCAATGTCGCGTGTGGACCCGCCCGGGAGTATGCCGAAGGGTTTGCCAGCGAAGGCCATCCCGTGCACCTCACCTGCGTCGACATGGACGAACAGGCATTGGCGTTCGTGCAGGATAACGTCGCCGGGAAACCCGACGTCGAAGTCGATTTTGAGTGTGTGTGCTACAACGCGCTCCGCATGGCGTCTTCGAAGTCGACGATCGCCAAATTCGGCCGCTCCGATGTCATCTACAGCGTGGGATTGTGCGACTACATTCCCGATGACTTCATGATCCGCATTCTGCGGGGATGGCGTGAGTCGCTCGCCGAAGGCGGCGTGATCTACGTCGCGTTCAAAGATCGCCTGCTCTACAACAAGGCCGTCTATCAATGGCTCGTCGACTGGCACTTCTACCAGCGGACCGAGGAAGACTGCCGCCGTCTGTATGAAGAGGCCGGATACGACGTCGACGGTCTCGAAGTCGAGCGGGACGGCGATGGCGTCATCATGAACTTCATCGCCCGCCTGGAAGCGACTCCCATCCGCAGCACACCCGTGGGGCGATTGGGACAACCGGAATCGGCTCCCACCGTCCGCGGGGGACATCTCAACAGCACGGGACATTTCCAACAGGTCCACCGCTGAGAAGATCGAGTTGCCTCCGTCATGGAACGACAACTGCACATCGAAGCCTGTTTCAGGAAGAAGCAGAGCAAGAGGAAGGGACGTTGTGCATCGACCCCGGACTGCGAAGCATCGCGGGCCTGCTTCGCCCCGCCGGGAATCCACCGATGCGACCGACCGCAAATCGGCAATCGCCCTCGCGAAAGCTTCCGTTGACGAGCGGCAGAGGAAATCGAGGACTTCGTCCCTCTTCCCTCAGACCGTCACGAGTAACGGCGTTTCCGTCGCTTGCTCAAGGCATGGTTCCGGATTGCGAAATCTCTGCTTGACCTGCAGGAACTGCTCCTCGCGGCAGAGAAAGGCATCCACGACCTCCGGATCGAAGTGCGTCCCCGAATCCTTGATCAGGATGTCGCGCGCCGTCGTGTGATCGAACTCGTCCTTATAGACGCGTTTGCTTGTCAGGGCGTCGTACACGTCGGCGAGTGCTGCAATGCGGCCGCAGAGCGGAATCTCATCTCCCTTCAGGCCGTGGGGATAGCCCCTGCCGTCCATCCGTTCATGATGGGTCAACGCGATGTCCCGCGCCATTTGCAGGAACGTGGCTTCCGGATGGTTGGCAGCCACCGCGTCCAGGGTCTGTCCTCCCAGGATCGTATGCTGCTTCATGATCTCGAACTCTTCCGGGGTCAGCTTTCCCGGCTTGAGAAGAATCCGGTCGGGGATGCCGACTTTCCCGATGTCGTGCAACGGGCTGGTGAGGTAGAGCTGAGCGACATACTCACCATCCACGACGTCGCGATACTTCGGCCGCGTCGACAGCTCCTCGCCGACGATGCGGCAATACTCCCGCATCCGCTCCAGGTGTTCACCCGTCTCAGCATCGCGCGACTCAGCCAGCTTGGCGAGCGCGAAGATCATCATGTCGCGGCTCTCCAGCGACAGGACACGCTCACCGACCTTGAGGCGGACGCACAACTCCTCCGGTTGAAATGGCTTCGTCAGGTAGTCGTCGGCGCCGGCCTCCAGTCCGCGCACGATATTCTTCACTCCGCTCAGCGACGTCAGCACGATGATGTAAACATATCCCCCAGTCGACCGGCTGCGCACCTTGCGGCACAGATCGATGCCGGTCAATCCGGGCATCTCCCAGTCTGTCACGACGAGGCGAAACTCTCCCGTGCGGATGTACTCGTAGGCCTGGTCGCCATTCTCGGCCACTGTGACCTGGTAGCCGAACGCCTCGACGGCGCTCGCCAGCATCTGCGCGGTAATCCAGTC
>JAHBXU010000642.1 GCA_019636315.1 Planctomycetaceae bacterium
CCAACGCAGCATTGGAGCCCCCGGCAGCAAGCAGAGCCGGGAGTGCGGACAGTGTGGTGAGAACAGGAGGGGCGGAAGGCAGGACGAAGTCTATCAAGTCAGGCTCGTCTCGTGGTGCGGTTCGCGGCGGGAGTCTCTATCAAGTCGCTTCGCTCCACCGGGCGGCGGACGAATCGGTCTTCTACCGGCCTCTGCCAACCACCCGCGACAAGGCGTCCAGGTCGATCTGCAGATTCCGAAAGAACACGAAGTAGACCACGACCAAGCCGACAATTCCACCCAGACACAAAAAACCAATGAGCGCGGCGGTTCCGGGCGCGGGCGCCGGGCCAGCCGCCACCATCGTCAGCCCGCCGATCGCCAGCAGCGGCACCGAGGCCGCCACGACCAGATACACCCCCAGACGGTTTTGCAGACGAGTCAGCTCATCCGCATCCTCCGCGCCAGGCGCCTGAAAATGCAGAAACGCAGGATAGAGCGACCGGACCGCGAAGTACGTCACGCCAAAGAACGGATAGGCCACCGCAATCAATCCGCACACGACCAGCGAAGCGGCCCAATGCACCGCATCAGAGCGGCTGACCTCCAACGACTGCAGCCGCATGAACAGCGGATACGAGATTCCCGCCACCGTCCACAGGACAACACAGATCAGCGCGCACCGTTCGCCCAGCCTGAGACACTCCCTTCGCAAGCTCGCCGCCGGCGCCCGAGGAACGGAAGACTCGAGCTCCAGCCTCCGCCAGCCCCGCATGATGCGCGCCGCCAACCAGACGATCATAACGATCCCGATGGGAAACGCTGTGCCGTTGACGATCGTCGCCAAGCCGTGAAATCGCGCCTGGGTCTGCGGCAACAGGTGCGGAATGATGCTCCGCTGCACATAGAGAAAATTGAACACCGCCCCGAAGGCGTTCGGAATCAGATTGGCCAGCAGCACGATCCATACGGCCCAAGGCCGCAGACGAACGGGCCAGCTTCCAGTCGGCGGGTCCAGAAGGCTCCGCGCCCGCTGGTCGAGACACAGATCCAACTGCCCCGCCAGTTCGCTTCCGCTCGCCCAGCGCCGCGAGCGGTCGGCGGCAAGGCATCGCGCAAGAATACGGACCAGCGTCGGCGGGCAATCAACATCGGATTGCTCCAGGCGTCTGACGTCGACCCCGCGCAGCCGATCGTTCAGCATGCGCTCGACGGCAGACGCCCAACCGCCGTCCAGCGGGCCGTCATCGAACGGTCGCTGCCCCGTCAGCAACTCCCAGAGGAGGACGCCCAGTGCATAAATGTCGCTGCGGCCGTCCAGTTCATCGGCCTGGCGGGCACGGGCGGGATGGGCGGCTTCCAATTGTTCAGGCGACATGTACGCCAGGCTGCCGCCGAAGTACGCCGCAGGAGTCGAACCCTCCACGGACTCGCTGAAACTGATGTTGAAATCCGCCAGCTTGGGCGCTCCCTCGGCCGTCAACAGCACATTCGCTGGTTTGATGTCGCGGTGCAGCACGCCCCGCCCGTGGGCGTAATCGAGACCCTCCGCCAGCCGCGCACCGATCCAAGCCACCGTTTCCGCCCAACGGAGAGAATGCAACTTCCGCCGCAGGAAGGATTCGGTCGGTCGCACATTTCCGCGGCTCTCCAGCGCGTCATCGACAACGTCCAGCAGCAACTGCCCCGTCGCAGACTGAAGTTCCGCCTGGCGGACGCGATTCACTGCGGCGAGCAACGTCCCCCCGGCGAGAAACTGCATATACAGGATCCGCAGGCCGGACTCTGGAATCGTGTGTTGATCGAAGACCCTCACGATGGCGTCGTGATCAAGCTGGGCGAGCGTCTGCGGCTCCGTCCCGCGATTCGCAGAGATCTTGAGCGCCACCAGACGCTGCATCGACCGCTGCCGCGCCAGAAACACACGTGCAAATGCACCGCGGCCCAGTTCGAGCACGAGATCAAAATCACCGAGCGTCTGCCCCGCCTCCACGCGATCCAGCAGCTTCTGGTCGGCGGGCTTCGTGATCACTGTCGACTGATATGCAACTCCCGGACCCAGCCATTGTCGAATGGTCTCGGCATGCCGCGGAAACTCCTCCACGTACTCCGCCGCGTCGACGTTCAGTCCCGCTTGTTTGCGCAGATGAAATTCCTCGTAAAGGAGTTCCACCGGAACAGAGTCCATCAGTTCGGGATGCTCCCCGAGATAATCCGCAAGCCGCTTGGGCTCCCCGCCATGCAACCAGCGATACTCGAGGTCGACCTTGATGAGTTCGACCAGCACGAGCTTCCGCATCGAAGACGACGCCGGCAGAAACTCGGCAAGGGTCGGTGGCGAACCCTCCGCCTCCCACGCATCGACGAACGCTCCCACGGCAGTCGCCAACAGAGAAAACGAGGCGGCCGACGGCTCCTGAGAGCCGTCCGGGGCGGTCGCTGCGGAGTGCGCCGATGTATCCATGCCAATCGCTGGGGCCGGGTCACCTCATCGGGACCGCCATCGTCGGTCAATCCGCTCCGGTGTACCAAATCTCCCTGCGGCCTGCTACGACCGCCCGCAGACGCATCGCCAGGGGATGCGGGAGTGGTTTTGGACACCGGCGTTCGATCGCCAAAGTTTATGCCATCAGCCGTCCCCTCTCAGATCGTCTCGATCCCGAGGAACCGTGATGCGCCGAATCCCAAGCCGACGGCTCTGCCGTCGAACGTTGACGCCTCCGAAACCAGATGGATCGTAATAGAAGACTTGCCCCCATAGTTCGACGGCAGAGCCGTCGGCTTGGGAGACGATCCGGCAACGACCACCGGCGCGTTACGGCTTCAAGAGTTCCTGGAGCGACGCCTTGAGTTCCTCAATCACCGCCGGTCCGCCTCCGACATAGAGCCGCGCGATCTTTCCCTCCTGGTCGATGAGGACCAGTTGAGGTATCGCATTGGCCTCGTAGCGCCGCCCGGCCACGCCGTCGACATCGAGCGCGACCACGACATCCAATCCATGCCGTTCCAGCACACCCTGAATCTGTTCCGGCCGCTCTTCGAGGTTGACAGACACAAATCGCACGTCCTCCGGATCGAACTCGTGGGACAGATCTTCCAGCAACGGCATTGTCTGCATGCAGGGACCGCACCACGTGGCCCAGAAATCAAGGACTACGAGCCGGCCCTTCTGTTCGGCAAGTTGAAATCGCCCGCCGCCCAGCAACGCCAGATCGATCGCCGGAGCCGGTTGCCCGACGAGCGGCGATATCTTTCCGGAGTCTTCTCCTCCCTCTTCGAGATCTTGAGCGATTCGCGGCAGCACGGCCCGATGCAACCGCCAGCGGTGATACGCAAGTTCAGCCGCGGCGGTCCGAATCTCCTCGCCGATCAGCAACTGATCAACGTCCT
>JAHBXU010000643.1 GCA_019636315.1 Planctomycetaceae bacterium
GCACGAGTTCGGCTCCATGGAACTCGGCCAGAAGCTTTCGCACAAGTTCGTCGTGCGCAACGAGGGGGAAGCGCCGCTGCTGCTGAAAAAGGGAGAAGTGCAATGCAAATGCACCGTCCCCACCACGCCGGATGAGCCGATCCCGCCCGGTGAATCGATCGAGATCGAGTTGACCTGGGAGCCGGTTGCGGCGACTGAGGAATTCCATCAGATGGCGCAGATCTGGACAAATGATCCAAAGAACCAGCAACTGGAACTGCACGTCAAAGGGGCGGTGGAGCGTCTCTTCGCTCTCGTGCCCGGTGGAGAGTGGCAAGTGAATCGAGGCAGCGAGAGCGACGCAATTGGGTTTACCGGACTCGTTTTGTCGCCGCTCGTCGATGAGTTTGAGATTACCGACTATCGGGCGCCGTCCGGGATGGTCACGGCCGAGTTTCAACCGCTGACCGACGAGGAACTGGCAGAGCATCATGCGAAATCGGGCTACCGGGTCCACGGGACGATTTCGGGCAAACCGCCGATCGGCAAGTTTCGCGAAACGTTCACCATGAAGACGAATGTTGAAGGACAACGTGAAGTCGCCGTGCACGTCGCCGCCTTTTTCCCGGGACCGTTTTCAATTCTCGGCAAGGATTGGATCGGCAGCGAGATGTTGCTCCGAATGGGCGAAGTCAAGTCAGACCAGGGGAAGTCGGTGACGCTCTCGATGTTTACGCCTCGTCAGGAGCAGCCCATGCAGTTCGAGATCAAGGAAGCAACTCCAAACTTCCTGCAGATGGCGGTCGAACGCGATGAATCGTTTGACGCTCCGACCCGCGAAAAGTACGTCATCACGCTGACCGTGCCACCCGGCGCCCCCCAGGGAAGCTGGCAAGGGGAGGACTTGGCGAAGATCCGCGTGGGAACGAATCGTGAAGACGCTCCCGAATTCGAGCTGTATACAGAGATGATCGTTCGGTGATCAGCGTGTCCGCTCGTTTGAGGAAGGCGGGGAGCAGCGGATAGCGAGCAGGGATCAGGCTCCGCGGCTCTATGTCCGTTCAACAGAAATCGGCCGTTCTCCCGTCTGGGAGAACGGCCGATTCGCATTACGGTCGCGTTTCAGCGTGAACTCTCATCCCGATCAATGTGCCGGCGGCGGGCTGTTCTGGTAGGCCCGGTTGCGATACAGGAACTCGATAATGTTCCCTTCGTGCGGCTGCAGCCAGTTGAGTTGGATCGTCTTGACCGGTCCGATGTTCAGCCGGTCGATGTTCGTCGCATCCAGCAGTTGCCGCGACCATTTTTCGTCTTCGGTATAGCAACTGGCGACGAGTGTTGTGCCGATTTTCTTGAGCATTTCCTCCTGCGGGCAGCGGACCACCGACGCGAAGGGGAACATGTACTCGGTGTTTGCCAACCGCGGCTCCGTGGAATCGCAGTGAATGAGCGTCGGCCGCAGGAAGTCGTGCGATTGCCGTTCGACGAGCCGGTCGCCGCCGCGGTACTTGGCCGTGACCTCCGTAACGCCCGCATCGCCCAGTTGCTCTTCAATTTGAGCATTCATGGCCTTTGCCGCGCCCGGAATGGTGAACGCGGCCAACCCCGAGTCCGGATCGGACATCGGCTTCGGCGCAATGGGGCCCAACCGTTTGGCCAGCGCGTCGGCGATCTTTTCTGTATGGCGGCTGGCCCAGATCCCGGAGCAGGAGATGCAACTGCGGCCGCTGTTGACATAGATCGAGTCAAACATCAGGTCAAGGTACTCCTCCCAGCGGTCGACCTTGTCGTCGCCGAGCAGGATCTTAGAGAACCCCGGACCGTGTGCCTGGACGCGCGGATTGCCGTGATAATGCTCGACTGTCGCCGTGCCGCCGAAAATCATCGCTCGGTTACAGGTTTCCAGCACAGCCGCACCGCACTCGGCCTCGCCCGGATAAATTGAAATCACATCTCGCGGCACCCCGGCTTGTGCAAATGCCTCATACATCCGATACGGAGTCCACGGCTCCTGTGGCCCCGGCTTGAGCACCAGGCCGATCTGAAGCGGGATGACGGGCATCCAGAGGGTATGCACGCCGGGAGAGTTGGACGGCAGCACCATGCCCACCACGGTGGTGTTGGCCTGATAGCTCATCATCACGTCGCGGCCTTCTTTCCCGTAGCCATTCGTGAGAATATCGAACGGCAATCCGCGGGTGAGGGCCTCCAGGACGTCCCGCATGTGCTTGAGAACAAAGGCGTTCTTCCGCATGTTGGCGGCGCACATATGCTCGGGGAGACCGGTCGTTGCCGATTGCATACGGCAGAATTCCTGAGGATTCTGCGTGCCGCTCCCCAAGGGCAGCGTGGCCTCCATATACAGGTCGGCCGCCTTTGCACACATATCGCACAGTTGGTCGATCGAGAACTGCCGCAGCGTATGGCGGGCCTTGGCGGCTTTACGCATGTCCATTTTGATCAGACCGCCGTTGGCCTGATGGACGCTGGCCAGCGCCTCGCCTGTTTCAAAATGCACAACGGGCCGCCGGTCGACCGACTCATACGGCTGGCCCCAGCGAATCACAGGAATCTCAAGCATCGCGGTAGTTCCTCAAGTTTCGTCAGTTTGAGCAAGCGGTTGACGCGGCGGAGCGAGGGAAACAACCCCATCGTCCGGATCGTCCGTCATGTCTTTCGAGCCGTCGCGCAGGATGCGACGATGGAGGGGCTCCCGACCACAGTGTTGTCCTTCCTCGCTCGGAATGCCATCGCCCTGGCTGCCTCTTGGAGGTCTCACACGTTGGCTCTCATGACAGAGGGGGGAAGCCTCTCCACACTCGTGGCAGTATACTCGGAACGCATGGACGGGGACAGACTCCCCCCCTCGAACAGACACGCGACGGATTGAGGGAGTGGAATTCGGCTCCAGAATCCCGGCGCCTGGAATTCGTCTCCCCAGGGGGGGACGGCTGTGCTAGGATTCGCCCCCTTGGACTGCTTGGCTGGTCTGCTCGGCACATGGAGGTGAAGACATGCAGCGTCACAATCCCGCTCCGACGGGACGAATCTCCAATCTGCGGTGGCTGGTTCTCGGCATGCTGGCTGCGTCGTCAGCCGCTCCGCTTTCGGCGGAGGATCCCGTTCCGACTTATGCCTTGCGTTATCAGTTCCGCGCAGGTTCCTCTGTCGACTATACGGTTGAAAACGACTCAAAAATCCAGGTCGAGCAGGCGGAATCCGAGCAGCAGGTCGAACATCGCGAGATGACGCACAAGCACTATCGCGTGATGGCCGTCGAGCCTGACGGCAGCGCGATGCTGGAATTGATGATCGACCGTGCTCAGATGTCGGCCGCGTTGGATGGCGGCGAACCGGTCACCTATGACAGTCAATCCGACATTCAACCA
>JAHBXU010000644.1 GCA_019636315.1 Planctomycetaceae bacterium
TCCAGTGGCAAACGGTCTACGACCTGCTCGATGAACAGGGAAACGCCCTCTTCCGCGAGTCGCAGATCTGGACGCTGCAGGACTTCGACGACTGGTATGCGCTCGATCTCGAATGGACGGGTGAAGCGCTCACCGATGTCACGATCGGCAAACACGAACACAGTGGTCTGTTCCTGCGGGTGCCGCGGAACACGGGTGCCAGTGGAGCGGTCGTCAATTCTGTGCGGCAGGTCGGAGAACGCGCCAACGGGCAGCGGGCCGTGTGGGTGGATGTCGGCATGCACGTGGAGGGCCGTGACGATCTGGCCCATATTGCGATTTTCGACCATCCGCAGAACAAGGATTTCCCACAACCGTGGATCGTCGGTGAGCAAATGGGAGTCGGCGCTGCGCGGTCCCGCATGGGAGACTGGACGCTCGCGACAGGAGACAAGGCCCTGGTCCGGCACCGCTTCGTCATTCATACGGGAGAGTTGCGAGACGTCGAGTTGACGCGACGATGGTGTGATTACTCCGGTCAGCCGATGGCGTATGCCGAATGGCTGACGGCGCGTGAGGAGGGGAAGCGGGCCGAGTTCCTTTCACCTCAGCAGGCGGCAGACGCCATGACGCTGGCAGACGGCGTCCGGGTCAACGTGTATGCGGGAGAACCGATGATCGCCCAGCCGATGGCGTTCTGCTGGGATGCACGCGGTCGAATGTGGGTGGCGGAGAATCTGGACTATGAGACGCGGCAGAAGGGCTTTTCCGCCAATGGACATAGCCGCATTGTGATTTTGGACGATACCGACGGCGACGGAGTGGCGGACTCGCGCAAGGTGTTTCTGGAGGGAATTCCTTTCCCTTCCGGTATTGCGGTGGGGCACGGTGGTTTGTGGCTCGGGGCGCCGCCCAATCTGCTCTTCGTTCCCGATCGTGACGGGAACGACGAAGCCGACATGGACGACATCGAAGTGCGCCTCACCGGCTGGGGCATTCGCGATCGCCATGAGACGTTGAACAGCTTCTACTGGGGCCCCGACGGCTGGCTCTATGGATGCAACGGTTTCGCCACGCCCTGCAAGGTCGGCAAGCCGGCCGGCAAAGGCAGGATCTTCAAGCACAATGATCCGTTCCCCGAAACGATCGAGTACGAGGGGGAACCGGTGGATCTCAATGGAGCTATCTGGAAATACCATCCCATCAAAGACCGGTTCGAGGTGATCCTGCACGGGCTGAGCAATCCGTGGGGCCTCGACTACGATGCGCACGGCCAGTTCTTCTGCACGGCGTGCGTGATTCCGCACCTGTGGCATGTGATCCCGGGGGGACTCTATCACCGTCAGGGCGGCACGCACTTCAATCCGTACGTTTACAGCGACATTCGCACGATCGCCGAGCACGAGCACCGTTCGGCACACGGCGGAGCCCGGATCTACCTGTCCGACGCGTTTCCAGAGAAGTATCGCGACCGCATCTTCATGGCCAACATCCATGAGCATGCCGTCCTGACCGACATTCTCGAACCGCGCGGCAGCGGGTTCGTCGGGCGGCACGGTGACGACTTTGCACTTGCAAATAACGCCGCCTGGATTGGTTTCAGCGTCGAGATCGGTCCGCAGGGAGACGTCTATGTCCTCGACTGGCACGACGGCGACATCTGCGGCATGGACGTCCTGAATAAGGACACAGGACGCATCTTTCGATTCAGCCCGGAGACGTCCCACGCTCAGGACTTTCCCCATCGGCAGGCGGATTTGAATACGCTCAGCGATGGAGAACTGGTTGCCCTGCAGACGGTTGAAAGCGCCTGGCACGCACGCCACGCACGCACGATTCTGCAGCACCGGGCGACGCAAGCCAGCATCAATGCCTCCGCTATCGCCCGGTTGCAGGAACTGCGGGACGGAACCGCTCCGACGCCCCTGCGTCTTAATGCCCTCTGGACGCTGCACGTCATCAATGCTCAGCCGCCGGCGAAACTCATCGAACTGTTGAGCGATTCCGAACCATATCTGCGTGCCTGGGCCATCCAACTGCTGTGCGAAGACCTGGCTCCGCCCGATGCGGCGCTGCAGCAATTCGCGCGGATGGCGGACAACGACCCGTCGCCAGTGGTGCGTCTCTATCTCGCGGCTGCGCTGCAACGAGTGCCTCGGGAATCCGTCTGGACGATCGCCGAACGATTGTCACTGGTCGCGGAGGATGCTGAGGACCACAACATTCCCAAGATGATCTGGTTTGGGCTGGGCGGAGAAGTTCCGCGTGACTCCGATCGGGCCCTGCGCCTGGCATCGTCGGCGAGGATGCCGCTATTGTCGCGACAGATCGCGCGCCGGCTCGTCGACGACAATCAATTGGACGCCGTTGTCACCGCCGCGGCACAGGCGGGCGCCGCGCAGCGGGACATGCTTCTGGGAATTCGTGACGGACTCGAAGGCCGATTCGACGTCAGTGCGCCGACGAGTTGGCCCCAGGTTTATGAGCAACTCCGTGCAGCGGGCGGCGAAAATGCACGAATCGCCTTGCAGTTGTCGCAGCAGTTCAGCGATACCGTCGCAGCGGAGACGCTCTTGAAGACGCTGCAGGACGAGGCCGCCTCACTGCCGGATCGACTCGACGCGCTGCGAGGTCTTGCCGGGCGCAAGCGACCCGAGTTGAAGCCCATCCTACTCGCCATGCTTTCCGATGAAAATCTGCAAACGCATGCAATTCGCGCGACGGCCGCATTTGACGATGGGAACCTCGCCGACGCCCTCCTGGAGCGGTACGACGAACTCTCGGTGGAGAACAAGCTCGAAGCAGTTCAGGCACTCGCCGCCCGCAGCGACTCCGGACGCAAGTTGACGGAGGCCATTCGGGACGGACGCGTTCCAAGGCCGGATGTTCCAGCCTGGATCGCGCGGCAATTGCAGCGCGTTGTCGGCAACGGTTTCCTCGAAGTCTGGGGGGCGCTGGAAGGCGTCGAAGCCGACAAGGAAGCACTGTTCATCAAGTACCGGACGTTGTTCAACGACGATGTCCTGCAGAAAGCCGATGCGGCACAGGGACGGGCAATCTTCAATCGAACGTGCGCAGCATGCCACAAGCTGCACGGACACGGCGGCGTGCTGGGCCCCGACATCACCGGCGCCAACCGCGGCAACCTGGAATACCTGCTGGGCAACATCCTGACACCCAGCGCCGTGATTCAGGACGCGTACCGCATGCACATTATTGTGACGCACGACGGCCGCGTCTGGTCAGGCATCCCCGCGGAAGAGAACGAACGCCAACTCCGCCTGCGGGTCGCCAATCAGGAACAACCGGTCATCATCAACAAATCCGAAATCGAATCGCACGACATCGCGCCGGTATCGATTATGCCGGAGGGTCAACTCACCAC
>JAHBXU010000645.1 GCA_019636315.1 Planctomycetaceae bacterium
CTGTGCGCCACCGCAGCCCAGGCGCGAAGCTTGGCGCGTCGGATGCGGTCCGTCGTTCATGGACAAGTCTTCGCGGCCGAAAGCTGCACCTAGAGAATTCAACCGTAAGGAGTTTCGCAATCACCTGAACTCCCGGCCAATCGCAGCTGTGATGGTTCGGTATCTCAGGAAGCTGCCGCTGGCAAAGAGGGAGTGACGAGGGCCGCAGCGGAAGGGATCGTGCACACGCGTCCCGCCGCCTTGAAAGATGACGCCGCAACACGGAGGAATCCGACATGGAGATCAGCGAAGTTCGCATCAAACTGATGACTGACCCCAACGATCGCTTGAAGGCCTTCTGTTCGATCACACTCGACGGGGCGTTCGTGATTCGCGATTTGAAAATCATCCAGGGGGGCAAGGGGCCGTTTGTCGCCATGCCCAGTCGTAAATTGACCGACAAGTGCCCCAGATGCTCGGCCAAGAACAACCTCCGGGCGGCCTTCTGCAACGACTGCGGGCATCGACTTCAGCCCGAGCGGGCGCTCAAGGGGACCGACGGCCGAGCCAAGCTCTACGCCGATGTCGCCCACCCGATCAACTCGGAATGCCGGGATCTTATTCAGGAGGACGTCCTCCGGGCCTATGAAGAAGAACTGATTCTTGCGGCCCAGCCGGGTTATGTCTGCCACTACGATGACTATGGCGAAGACACCTTCGCCGCATCGGAAGAGGACGACTGGGAATCCCCGTCGATAGGAATCTCCGAAGAGACACTGCACACCGGCCCGCAACTGGACACCCACGCGAACCAGCCGCTGCGCGGGCCGCATATTGGAGCGAAACGCGGCCCCCGTGAACGCCAGACCGCCGTACTGGCGTCTGAACGGGACCGCCCCCCCTCCGACCCATTTGGCGACGGAATCCTGTAGCGACCCCTCGAGCTCCAGAGACTCGCTACGGCGATCACCGCCACGGCTCGCATCCGCAGACGGGGCGCCACCTGAAAAACGACTAAGCGAAACGGAAGAAGCAACAAGCCAACGTTGCTGGCTACCCAGAGTCCGGTCGAAGGCAGACATCTCCCCGCAGGAGGAGACTCGTGCCGTGCTGCCGCACCTGCTCCGCAATGACCGACAGGTTTTCTCCGACTTCCGGATGGATGTAGAAACCGTCCACTTCTGCGAGGGGGACGGCGAGAAACGAGCGTTTGAGAATGTCTGGATCGGGGATTCTCCGCTGTCCGACGATCGCCACGACATCATCGAACAGCACCAGGTCGAGGTCGATCGTCCGTGCTGCAAACTTGTTCGTGGGATCGCGGACGCGACCGAGTCGGGCTTCAATGGCTGGCAACTCAGCGCCGCACAGTTGCTCGGCGGTCAGTTCCGTCGACAGCAGAATGGCCGCATTCAAATAGTGCGGCTGGCTCGCATCTCCCTCCGCCGCGGATTCATAGACGCACGAAACGGCATCGACGGACCCCAACGTCGACAGTTCTTGCACAGCCGCGGGGAGATACCGCTCCGGATCGATGTTTGATCCTAATCCGATAAAGGCACGATGGATCATATTGATCTCCGTCGCCGGGTGTGTCTGGAACATCGCCCCGCTCATTGCTCGAACTGCCCAGACGCACCTGCACAGTGAATCACACCTGCGGACATCACAACCCGAAGCGTCAACGGAAAAATCGAGCGATGGTCCTTCGCTGATGCTTTAGAGAAAGGAGTTCTACCGGTCAGCTCTCATCTGCGAGAATGGACTGATCGAAGTGGCAATCGAGCGCGAGCCATAAAGCGCGAGCATATCGAAATGCGGCCAGAGGGAACGCGATGCAGAACGCCGTCAGCGGCCAGGTCAGCTGCCGGTTGGAGAGTCCCATGCCGAAATGCAGAACGAAGTAGGCTGTCGTGAGGAAGCCAGCCGTGAGACCATAGTTGATATAGGTTGATCCCAGAAAGTAACCCGGAGCACGTTCGTACTTCAGCCGGCATTCGCTGCATCGCTCCGGCATCCGGAACCATCCCAGAAACAGCTTGCCGCGACCACAGCGTGGACAGCGCAGCCGCAGTGCGCGGCCGATCAGTGTTTCGAGTGGAGGACGCGGCTCGGACGGCGGCTCATCGCGATTCACGGGAGGCTCCATTCGATGGGATCGCGCTCGGATTCGCTGCTGCCGCAGTCCAGCCCGGGAAATCGCGCGGCGATGTGCCGCGCGAGTCGCTCCACGGCCGGCCGTTCCGTGGCATAGTGCCCGGCGAGAACCATCGCGGGTCCCAAAGTCCGTGCCTCAAGACAGGCATGAAACCGAGCTTCCCCAGTCAAAAGGACGTCGCACGACAGGCGACGGGCATCCGGGAGAAATTCGGCCGCGGAGCCGCAGGCAACAGCGACGTGTGCAATTGACTGTAGTTCATCCCCTACGAACTGCAGACAGGAGATACTGAGGGCCCGCTTCACCCGCTCGACGAACGCGCGTAATGGTTCTGCTTGAGGAAGACGGCCCTGGCGTCCCGCACCAATGGCCGGCTGAGCGACGGCGTCCTGATCGTCCTCGCAGATGTGTGGACGAAGCCCCTGAATGTCGGTCAGGCCCAACGATTCGGCCAGTGACTGATTAATGCCGACAGCCGCACTGTCGAAGGCCGTGTGGGGACTATACACCGCCACGCCGGAACGGATCAGGCGGAGCAGCAGGTCTCCTTCCGGCGTGTCGCTCGTCAGCCGCTGCACGGGGCGAAACAAGAGCGGATGATGTGTGACCACCAGATCGATACGCCGGGCGATCGCCTCGTCAGCCACATCCGGCGTGAGCGTGAGACAGGTCATCACCCGTTCGACGGTGCTGCGCTCATCACCAACAAGCAAGCCGACGTTGTCCCAGTCCTCCGCCAGTTGCAGCGGGGCAAACTCCTTGAGGTAGGCAATGACTTCACGAAGAGAGAGCACGGGACGTTCAAGCACAACGGGGCCGGCCGCAGACGATCGACGTCAGCGGCCGGGTCCCTGGAGTTTAATAGGACGAAATCGGAGCGTCCGGCCCCTCCTCATCAGACATCTGACGTGGTTTGCGCGGAATGATCTCGACGTGATGCTTTTTCAGCAGCGCATCACTCCAGTCCGTCTGATATCCGAAGAGTTCATTCTGAGCGAGTTTGGGATAGTCCGATGCCGAATAGGGAGCGAAAACCGGCTCGGATAGAAAGCGATTCCGAAACGCCGTCAGGTCGGCGGAGCGGGCATAGGTTCGCTCATCCACCTTGACGACGTAGAAGTAATCCATGTCGACGCTATGCGCGACACCGACGCCGCCGGGCTTGATCTCCTGAAAGACGGCCTTCATAAAGCTGTCGCTGGTGCGACCGGGCAGACTGCGCAG
>JAHBXU010000646.1 GCA_019636315.1 Planctomycetaceae bacterium
CGGACCAGACCTTTTGCCAGGCAGGATAGCCGTGTTCACCCGGCCCATGATCCTTCTCGCCAGCGACGAGCACGACATGGAGCGGCCGCGTCGGCTGCGGCGGGTCTGGTGCTCCGGCCAGTACGGCGGCAACTTCTGCGAAGCTCCGCGCCGTTGGCGGCTGCTCCGGACTGTCGAGCGGCATGTGCGGCGGAGGGATCAGCAGAAACGTCAGCAGGTCCTTCAACTGATCCGGCGGTAGTTTTTCCGTCAGCTTCTCGGGCATGATCGACTTGGATGTCGGCGCCGACTGTTCGACGTCTGCGCGGGCAATCGTTGTCACTTTGCCGTTGGTGTCGCTGATGAGCAGGTTCGCGCCGTCATTGCGCAACGTCCCGGTCAACGTGCGGCCGTCCGCGAGCAGCACCGTGTGGGCGATGTAGTCGGGATTGATGGCGTAGTTCGGATTGGTGACATCCCGCAGGACCGAGCCGTAGTCCCGATGAATCAGGTTCGTCAGGTCCGGCCCGATAATGCCTCCGGTCCCGCGCACCGCATGGCAGGTGGCACAGTTTGCATCCTTGCCATGAAACACGGCCCGCCCGCGAGCCCAGCTCCCGCCGGCCAGCTCGGGAATGACGCGATCCTTGATCTCTTCCGTGCGGGACGATGGACGCTCGGCCCAGGGGAGCCAGAAGCGATGCAGCGGCAGGGCCCGCCAACGCTCGTCGTCGGTCGTATTCCAGAGCATGGTGAGACGCGGGTGTTGTCGATCCGTCGCCAGTTCAATCTCGACCGGTACGAGTCGCTCGCCGTCCGGGCGGGATAGGAACGTTGCGACAAACACTCCATCGGCCTGTTCTGCTCTCACCTCCTCGTCCGGCGTTTTCAGAGTGAACGGCGCCGAGGCTTCGCATCGCACGGTGATCGTTTCCGGTGGGAGCGAATAATCCAGCGTCGAGCCGGGCTGCACCGCCGGCACCAGCATGTTGGAGAGTTCAATCTGCGTCCGGAGGCGCAGCCGGCCCGGAGAGCGGATCGTTTCCGCAAACTGCTCATGGGACGCACTGTCCGCCAAAAGCTCACCGACCAGCGCCGGGTCAACGTGAGGCAGCCAACCGGTCCACGTCCTGTCGGACGATTGCCATTCGGCGATGACGCCGTGCAGTGCATAGTCAAGGTCGACTCTGGGATACTGCGGCAGCACGGTCCCCGGCCCCGGGGCGTCAAGCGTCAACAGCGGCGGGCGACCAAACCCCGGCAGTTCGACCGCATAGTGCACTGCGGTTGTTTGCGACGGCGTCATCAGAATCAGTTCTCGTCCGTCCGGAGTGATCTGCACACTGTGCACCGGGAGTTCGAACCGAGGCGCGCCCAACTGGCGCACGACGACTTCATAACCGGGCCGCTGCGTTTCAAACTCATCGCCAGCGCGAACGTTTTCGCCGTACGTAATGCGCGCTCCTGCCGCCAGCCCTTGCGTGTATTGATCGGTCAGCGGCCGGTCGAACGCGATGCGGACTTCGTTGGGACTGGCCGCCCAGGTCGCGACCGGTTGCGGGGCCTCACGGTCGACGTACTTCACTCGATACAGTCTGCCTTCGCCTGTCGGACCGCTGCCCCAGTCCGGCCCGCCGCTGTGGACGGCGATGGTGAGGTCGCCGTCGGGCGCAAGGCCCGCATCGACCGTCAGCATGTTGAGGCACGCGATGAGGCGGTTATCGGCGATGTAGCCGTGCGGCGTTTTGATCAGCTTGGTCCGCCAGATTTTTCCGCGTGAGTACCCACTCACGAAGGCGTCACCTGCCCAGAAGTCCGGACCGAATGTTGTCCCGCCGGCGATCGGTTCGTTGAAGATCAACCCGCAGGTGGACTGATGCTGGGGGGCATAGTCATACGTGCTCGGCTCATCGATCACACTTGGAAGCAGGTCAGGATGCCGCGCCGGGAAACCATAATGCCGCCCTTCCTCCAGATGCAGAAGTTCGTCAAGCGGGTTGCCATTGGGGACCCAGGTCGCGCCTTCCTGATCGGTGCCAAACAGGTCGCCATGCCGGTTGATGGCCAGGCCGACCGGGAATCGTACGCCGGTGCAATGGATCTGGCGCTTCGAGAAATCCGGTGCGACCCGCTGAATGGTGCTCCGATCACCATCGAGCCGATAGGTCATGTTGCCGTCTTTGTCGCGCATGTAGGGATCGGTGAAGTTTCCCGTTCCGATCGAGAAGTACACGCTGTGATCGGCCGGGTCGATCGCGACACCGAGAGCGTCGACGGCATGAAAGCTCTCCGGCCAGCCATTGGCGACGACGATCACCTGATCCGCCTGACGGTCGCCGTCGGTATCGGCCAGCAGCAGGATCTCCGTTTTGGTGGCGATGATCGCTCCGTCGCCGTATTTGTACCCCGGTGGTGTCAGGGCCATGCCGATTGCCGAGCGAACGCGCCCTTTGTTGTTCCAGAAGACGTCCGCCTGATCCTCCAGACCGTCCCCGTCGGTGTCGGTCAGCAGATAAATGTCTCCATCATAGGCGAGCGCCACGAGCGTCCCGTCCGGCCGGTATCGCAGGTTGTTGATGTTGGGCAGCGTGAGCGGGAGCTGCCGCACTTCAAAGCCGGGAACCAGCATCTGCACCGGCGGCGGCGCGGCGACGGTCTCCAGCGGCACGCGACCGTCGGCTGGAACAGGTGGCGGCAGGTCATGCAGCTCGCGGGAGAGCGCGGCGTGCTTCTCCGTGAGCGCATCGCGAACCAGTTGTGACTCATCGTTCGACAGAGCGCGGCCGTAGATCGCAATTTCGGCGATGTCCGCCTTGATAAACCCGCTCACGTAAAAGCCGCTGCCTCCGAGAACGTACTGTCGCGCCCCCACGGTGATTTCATCCAGATTGATCGTCGCCGGATCGAAGGGGCGGGTTCCTTCCAGTTTTCCGTCGACAACCAGCCGCACTTGCTGTGCCGCAGGGTCAATTGTCATCTCGATGAGGTGCAATCCGCCGAACGGGAGATTGGTTTCGAGCAAATCGCGCGCACCTTCAAAACCGATTCCTTCCAGATTCAGGCTGTCGAACGAGGATCGCATCGCCGGCCCGAGGTCGACGGTGAACCCCGTTTGAAAGTCCGTCTTCTTGAGAAGGTTGGCAGCCAGAAAGGCCCGGAAGCTGCCCGGATTGGCATACGGGGCAGCGACGATGAACACACTCGCGGATTCGAGTTCGCGACCCAGGCCGATCGCCCGGAAGTGATCATTCTCTCCGTCAAACCGAACGACGGCGGCAGAGCCAATGCGAATGAGATGCGGCTGCGCGCTCTCTTCCATCTGATTGACGTGCCGGTTCCGCCCGGAGGCGTCCGGCCACGTCGGAAGCGGCACGCCA